>NZ_JAUBOV010000107.1:0-19708 GCF_036700405.1 Microcoleus sp. T3_D1 | reverse complement strand
CGGGCTTTCTTCTTGCACCGCTCGGAACGAGCCGGACTTCCCAAAAGCCCCCGCTTTTAAGCGTGGGGTTCCTTACTTAATTCTTGTTCATTCGTCGCTTCAGTAAAGGTTGCGCCCTCGTAGACGGCACGACCGCGACGGTAAGTAAATTTTCCCCCCATTGTTGCGAAAGAGAAAAAGGGAATGATCCCATCGCGCAAAGCATCAGATAAGGTGTACCGAAAATCGGGAACGCACCCATAAACGTTTTCTCCTGCGGGTACATAGGTGAGCCAGTTCCCTAAAATCTTGTTGTTGTCTGAGCGAAATGGTGTTCCGGAAGTCATCAGTCGGTGCGACACAGTTCCATCGGGAAAGGCAATCTCGCAAGCCCGACCAAAGGCAAGTTCTGAGCTAACGTGGTGAACTTCATCCAGAATGGCAAGAACTTTGCCGTCTAGAGTGTTTTGCAGTTGTGAAGCTAGCTTTTTAGCATTGCCAGAGGATGCTAACCATTGATAACTGACTACTAATCCTTGATACCCTTGCTGCAACAATTCTTCTGGGGTTGGTAGCCGCCCTAACCTTTTTACTGTGCCTGAGTAATAAAGTTGAAGTCCAAAAAGTTTCTGTGCGTCTACAGCATACTGTCGCCTTAGATGTTCCGCTGGAACGACAACTACCAGAAAGCGCCAACCAACAGCGCTTCTGAAGGAATCAAAGATATTAAGTGTCCCCCCTGTCTTCCCCGCTGAGGTACAAGCTTCAAGCAAAAAATTTTTCTTGAGATTCGTTTGATAGGCTCTGGCAAATCGGTCTTGCCAATCTCTCGGTACAAATTCTTCAGGCATAGATTTCTTTGGTTGCTATAATTAAGGACAAGTATCTGGTACTTTTGAGTGATCGCTTGCCAAGGCGGTGAATCTTGACACTTAATTTGCGAAAGTGGAAAGAAATAAGTTAACGAAGGGTGAGTAATGCTCACCCTTCGTCATGGTGAAGGGCGAACTAACTTATTGCGATAATCTTTGTAGAGCCTTGAGCAGCAATAGCTGCTCGATAGCCTGCTTTTGAACAAGCATCTATACATTGATAGTTGCCATGAAGCTCATTGGCCTCAATCTCATTATCAGCCATTGCTTCAGAAAAGCTGAGAGCTGTCAAATGTAATCGATTGAGGTGATCCCGTAATTTATCTGACTTACTCAGCCCTAAATTAGCTTTGACATTTTTAGAGCGACCCCCCAAAATTTCTTTGTTAATTGCATCAGCACACTCAGCATATCCATTGCATTTTCCGTCAAACCCTACACCATGAGTTTTCAGGACACCAGTATGCTGTTTGTAATTTTCTATGCCATTTATTCTGTCTTGAATCCAATCATCTGATTTCCCTTGACGCTTCCAGCCTTTAATAGAGCGTTCGCGTCCACGTTGGTAAGCTAGCTCCGGGTCGGATTCTTCTTGAATGCGCTCTTTGATCGCAGTCAATGCCCAAGCATGGAACTCTGGCGAAAGATATTCAGCGTAAGCTATTGCTAAATCAGGAATCGCATAGCTTCCCCGTTCGGATTTAGTTGCTGATTTACCTGTTGATCGAGTTAAAATTAGACCTAATTCACTCGCTGACTCTTTAACCTGAGCCATCCATTTCCTGTTTTTGTTTCGATAATCAGTTTCTCCTGCTTGAGGTTTCGACTTCACAATTTCTTTAGATTGACCTTGAAAGAATGTTAGCAAAAGCTCTGCGGTCGCTGCTTGCCTAAACCATTGAACTGGTTTTTTTGTAGGATTAGAGCCAGCAGCTTTCCACATATCTGTTAAATTGATCAAATCAGATTTGGGGTTTAAATGAATAGCTACCCCTTGGTAATTTAAGTTGGTTTTTTGACGCTTAGGCATTTGTACCTCGTAATAGGTTGTTAGCTTGTGTTGCAGCCAAAACTTGATAAATGTGCTGATATGTGATATACTAAAAAGCACATCACAATCTTTGGCCACAGGAATGTAAATTCCCTTAGCACGGATTTAGTGTTTTAACTTTGTTGCTCTAAGTAGCTGTTGATTTTGGACGACAGGGGAACCGAACCCCTCAGACCCTGGTTTAGGACTCCCGGCTGGCACCAAGCGCCGTCCATGATTAACCAGCTTAGTTGAAATTAAAAATAACCAACGGCAACGTTAGCTATTAACAGTTCCGTTGCCGTTTTCTATTGAACCTAAGCTACTTTTTTGCTTGGGGGCGCGGGCAAGGTTCAAAAGCTCTTCACGACTTAGTTTTGTAGTAGGTACGGATTGAGTTAAAGATAGTTGACGTTCTAATTCCTCAATCCGTACCTCCTGTTTATCAAGCCTATCATTATATATCTCGATAAGCCCTATTAAAGTATCCCAAACTTCTTTAAGGGTTACAACCTGTTTAGCTGGAGAATTGTTAGTTAGTGGTTCTGAAGTGACAAAAGAAGTAGTATTTGGAGGATCTTGATTGTCTTGATAGGTTGCTGGAAAACTATCATTCACTTCCTGTGTGCTTTGATCCTCGATCTCTTTAAAAGATTTTGACTCTTGAGGAGCTTCGTCAGAGCTGACATTATCAAATGTTTGTTCAACTTTGCAGCTAGTTGATTGATGTTGGAACGATTTTTTTAAGACATTTCCCTGTCCAATTTGGATAATAATTTCGCCAGATTCCTCTGGGGTCAGACTGTCAGGTAAAAAAAATTGGTAAGTTGGTCTGATATTGTTTTCGCTGCCAACTTTGATATTTCTACCGATTAGACCAATCTCTGCTAACTGATTTGCATATTTCAACGCAGTTGATCTAGAAATCTGCAATTTTTCCTCGATCTCATTCGCCAGGATTGGGGCATCAGCTTCAAGGATGCAATTTAAAATCTGTGAAGCAATAGGTTGCTTTAATTGAGCTAATTTCAGAGCAAGCTCGTTATGAAGCGTGTTTGTCCCTCTATCCAAAAAACTTGTTAAGATACTGGGTTGACTAACTAAGGATGGATCGCTTATCGTAGACATAGTAAAACTACCTCCTATGAAGGTGGGTAAATAGCTAAGAACCTAAAGAGCTCTAGATACTTCAAAATCTCAGGTATTGATTCTTGGCGGAGTCCAACCTAAGTTTGAAATCAGAAGCTCTACATCTAGCCGCACCTTTTTGCCAAAGGTGGCGGCTATTTATATTTTTATATCATATTTTACGCGCTGTCAAGCCGCAAAGCAAAAACAAAGATCGTAAAAATTTAAAAATAAAGAAGCTCTATGATGAAAATTTTTATTGCCAAGGCTTACCTCGCTTTGTCGTTACCGAATTGACCTGTTTCCGGGCTAAACAAAGCCTTGCAAGTACCTGTAGGGCCGTTGCGGTTCTTCCCTACGTTTATTTCCATCACCCCTTTGTCCTCTGTGTTTGAGTGATAATACTCATCCCGGTACAGAAGCAAGCCCAAATCCATATCCTGCTCGATATCACCGGAATCTTTGATATCACTCATGAACGGGCGCTTATTAGATTGCCCTTCAACGCCTCTATTGATCTGCGCTAAAGCGACAAAAGGAACATCGAATTCTTTAGCTATATCCTTGCAGTGTCCGGTAATGGCTCCAACAGCCTGAGCGCGATTAGCAGCTCCTCTATCTCCTAGTTTCTGGATATAATCAAGAACTACCAGCCCTAGTTTTCCTCGTTCGGCACAAACGCGCCGAAGAATGGAGCGCATCTTAGCTGGGTTTTGACTGCTATCTGTGAACAGTAGAAATGTCTATGCCGAAAGATTGCTACAAGCTCACTCTCAGTAAGCAGACAGAACCTTATCTTCTCAAAAAATCACCAAGGTTTCTGATACTCCGTCATCTTCCCAAACTCCATAAAGTAACGCTGACACCAGCCCTCCGTCCACAAAGCCGGAACCTTAAACCTTGCCCCACAGTTAGGACATTCTGACAGCAAGCGTAACTGGTGGCGATCGCACCGCTGCATCCCTTTAAACTGCCACTCAATACGATGATAAGGGTTCTGACCTTAAACGGAATCATGGATAAACTAATTTAGAGATTCATAATTTCTTTTGCCTTCCTGTAGAGCCTTTCTCCCCAATCCTCGGTAGAATTACTGGTATGTTTAGTTAGAGCGAAGGCAAATCCACCTATTTCCCCTTTGAGCTTTTCAAATACACTACGTTGCCATCCACCTTGCGGGAGTAAAGCTTGAGTTAATACTGTATCTAAAATATCCTCATGTTGTGCATTCACATTTTGTGTGGATAGGGAAAAAATCAGTGTAGAAATCGAGAAATTATCAGGTCTACCAAACTCCAGTATCCAGCAAGAACGCAGCCCTGAGGTTTCCAGCTTTACCAGAGCAAACTTTCTAACGCGATCAACTATTTTTGCAAACGGAGTTTCTTTAGCGAACTCTCGCACTTCCCAAGTAACTGAGATATCCCAATGCCTCTCATCAAGAAAGCGGATGGCTTCGGCAAACTCATCGAGCCCATCGTCTGTTGCAATAAAGATATCCATCGGCGAACGAAGGGCAAATTCCGCAGGCGGATTTTGCCCACCTACTCCTGCATCAGCAACATTAACGATTTGGCTTTTCAAAAGCGGTTCCAAGTCTTGATTGTCAACACCATTGGAGACATCAGCAGTTGGCTTTGTAACAGTGATGGAACTTGCCCCCGTTTGAGTAATTTTGAGCTTCTGCTTTTCAATAATCGAGCTTCTCAAACGAGGAAGGTTACGGTCTGGTTTTGAAGTATTAGGAGGGCTTGCTTCAGTTTCAATTAAGTTTTCCTGTAATTGCTCAACTAGGGGAAAAAAGGGAGCCATCAATCGAGAGAGCTTGTTGAATAGATTGATAAGCAGTTAAACCCTGACGTTTGCCAGTATTCACAACTGAACGAACGGCAGCAAACAAATCCCGACCCCATTCCGAACGGAAGCCATTAGTCACACGGCGAAATATTACACTCATCCGAATCGCCTGTTCGCTACTATTATTCGTGGGTGGAATTGTCGCATCTTCCAGAAATAGAAATAAATTGTCAATCAGCCCACCATATCGTTTTCGTAACCGGATACCATCCGGATGGTGTGGCGCTAAATTCAAAATCCCCGTTAATCTTTCCTGTAAATTTTCTCGATATCGATTGAGTCTGGCATCGTCGATTTTTTCTCGTCGTCGATGGATGATAAAAGCCCTTAATAATAACCTCTTCATCGCTGGGGCAAAAATCCTGTCCCCAGCATCAATCGCATATTGGCAGTCCCGCAATTGATGGGCCAAACACACTTGCCATTGTGGGGCTGGGTGATTTTTTTGAGCGCTAAATAAGTCTGATACCCAAATATCAGGACGATGTTCTCCCAGAACTTCGTTAATTACTCCAGTTCCTCGGCTGGGGCGAATGACGTGTAAGCAAACATCCTGGTTCTGAAACACCCACTCCCACTGATTCTGTCCGTTAACTCTCGCACTCGTTTCATCTGAACAAATTAATTTAGACCGTCGCAACCGATGGAGTATTTGAGTTACTTGGTCATCTAAACTGGTTTTGACTTGCACCAGCAAGTTGGCGATTGCTCCTTCTGAAATCTTGAGTCCAAAGACTTCTCCAAATATGGACGACAGCCGTTCGTAGCTGATGGCATGAGTGTAACGCAGATATGTGACTAAGCTTTGAATTGAACTGCTTTCGCGGTGAACCTGGTTCCATTCCCAATGGTACAGGGGCAACATACTTCGTTTGACAGCAGGCACACTGACCGCCATAACGTTCGATGCGGGTGATGATGGGACGAATTGGTGGTAGTTCGATTTTTTCGTAGATGGATTGTAATTTTTGTGCAGTCGCGGTCACTTTCTCTCCACACTGGGGACAATTTTTGAGTTGGGCGATGATTGTTTGGTCGGGATGAGGATGTAGTTCTCTTCCCCCTCCTACTCTTCCTAGGCTTCTTTGTCTTTTTATCCCCTCAATTTTCGATGGCCCAATGTTGGGCTTGAATCCTTTGGAGGGTGGAGTGCTGGAATTTTTGCTAGTTTTTTTGGGAGACGGACTTAGTTGTGCTTGGTCTGTGGCTGCTAACGCTGCGGTGAGTTTTTGGATTTTCTCCCATAGCTCTACTATCAAGGCTTCTTTTGCCTCGTTCGATAGTTGCTTTAAGTCGGGGAGTTTTTCCATTTCTCTATCTAATGTCTATCTCGTCTTCTTGTCAAGGGGGTTGAGCAATTACGTTTTCCTCAACAGTTTTGGGTTTCCTCTGTCGCTTAGCGACTGGTTTTGCAACGTACTCTCGGTTTTTGAGCCGAGGATGGGTAAACTCAAGTTCTGAGAAAGGTAGCGATCGCGCAGGTGCAACTTCCAAAATTTGCTGAATCCATAAGATTTGCGCCGTTAGCAGACCTCTGACGTGCCAAGTAGAACTAAAACTTGGTAAATTTGTCATCAGTGGTATCGAAGTATTCCAATTTACCTGTGAGGCTTGGCTGAGGCGATCGCGATACACCCGATCCCATGCAGAGCGAAACGATGAGTCATGCAACAAACGCGCCACACAAAAAGCAAAAGGTTTACTTAAGACTTTTTTAGCTATATCTTGCGAAAAATCTAAAAATATTTTTCTGTCGATAATTTCATTTCGAGTAATTACACGCTCAAAATAGTTGGGTTCCAATAATCCAAACGCTAATGTTTTATTCTGAACCAAAAAAGCTCGAATACACTCTAATACAGGAAGGACAAGCGTAATACCTTTTTGGGTTTGAAACTTGAGGCAATACTCTGCTAGATTACTTTCGCCTTCAAGCAGATAATGGGCTATTGTTGGGATGTCTGCTGCCTTTGATAATGTAGCAGAGGATGAATCAGGTATAACCAGCGTAAAGACATCACCCGTTGTCTGATTCCAAATAGGTTGTCCATTTTGAAAAACTTGCCCTAATCGCAACCAAGATATTAATCCCCAAGGAAAATCCACCTCTCTGAATTCACCTGACTCTTGTTTGAAGACCGCAGTCGTGCGCCATTGCCGATGGGTAGACTCTCGCCAGGGCGAGCGCAGCCACCACAGAGTAACAAATTCATCTTCATCAAAGGGCCATTCGCTGAGGCGGACAATCTCTGCCATGCTGGTGCGGGATCTGCTTTAGAACATCCAAAGCTTCATTAATAGCATTTTGTACGGATGGTAGCAATTCCACCTCTGGACGTAGCCCTGCGCGACGAACAAGCTGCCATCTTTGCGGACAAATACCTTCTTGGCGGTAACACTCTACAACCCATTGAATTCGCCGTACTGCAAAGGTTTCTCGTGTTTCAACTAAGTCTGCTAGAATTTTTGCTGTTAAAGGTAGCTTATCAAGATGTTTCTGGATTAGAGCCAATTGACCCAGTTCTCTAGCGATCGCCGCAGTTGTAATCTGCGTTGGTTTTCCTACTTTACTATAAAGATTTGTCGCTACCAGTTTGATTGACTCAGCCAATTCAGTATCTCGACTTTCCCAATCCACACGAGCAGGAGGAGGCGCTTTCTGCTGTATAGCTGGCAGATGGGCTTCCAACCATTCGCGATCGTGCCTTAATAACCAGGTATAAACTCGTTGGAATTGCTTGCGTAAGATATTCCTTCCGGCTTCAGGGTTATTTTTTCTGGCAGTTAGCCATTCAGAGCGATATTTCTCTAAAGTAATTTCTGGAACTGCCTGCTTTTTGCTTTCACTACCCACTAATTTCCTTTGACTCTGATTAGTTTGCCGCTTACTGTGGCGGGGAAAATCTAGAGATAGTGCCGCAGCATGGAGTTTGACAGTAGTTGGATCGACACCTAGCTGACGAGATATTCCTCGGAGGCTAACAGTTGGGTCTTGCCAAAGTTCTCTAAGGGTATTCTCCCATATAGAACCGAAAGCTCGGATTTTAGTAATGCGTAATCGATCTTCTTCTGTCCGATCTGGCCCAGTACGGCAATAACTAAATCCACAAGTACAGCAAAAAGTGCCTATTGGTTTACCATGCTCTTGACTGTAGGTGATTTCGCATTCTTCAATTACAGGCTGACGGAAATGGCTAGCAGTCCGATTTAGACATAGCCAAGGCCCTGTACCAAAGGGTTGAAATTGTTTGGGAAGTTTAAAGAATGACTCGGCATTATGATCCAAAAATTGAATTAGTAGCAGGTGGCGTAATGGATGCTGAGAACCTTTTGGCGATCGTACTAAGCGCAACAACCAGCTATGTTCGCTTTCTGTATCAATTTCACACTGAAGTCTTTGTAGTAGCTCATCTGGATAGAAGCGTTTAAACTCTTCTAGCAGCTTACTCACTCTTACCCTACCGCTATAAGTTGCTAAGTCGCGCTCTGCCAGCAACTCTCGGTAACGTTTGAGTAGAATCGTTAATCCTGGCGGCGAAATATGTTCTTCTAAAAGCCAAGTAGCATTTTGAGCAATCTTTAATAGGATATTGTGATGCGAATGTTTTAGAGTATATGACTGAGATTTGGGTAACTTTATTCCTTGCTCTGCTGTAATAAATTCATGGCGAGTAGTAGGATTCTGTACCCGAACTTGGCTATCCACTAACCGAACTTGGTGCTGAGGACAAATTTCTACTCCTGGTATTTGATGAAGACGATGCCAGTAGGACTCACTAAATTGCTGTTTATCTTCTTGAACGCATTCAGGACAAAACCTCAACCATTCTGGAGGCTGAACTACACTAGCCATTAATCCAGAACGCATATGAATAGCTGGGCCACGCGAACCTTCCATATCTGCCCAAAGTTGTCGAAATTGTTTGGGATGGAGAAAAGGGGCAAAGAAGGGTAGTAGGGTATGTGGATTAATTAATCTTTCAACTGTGTAGGGACTTCCAGCAGGTAATGCTGAGGCAAGATTTCTCAGATTGCTAGGAAGATCGACAACTGCGATCGCAGCTTCATCACCAAACAATTCCCGAAGGGTATTCTTCTTATTAGGATACTGAACTCGTTCATGGAAACGAGCGCAAACACTATAAAGTAATTCATCAGGATAAGGATCGGGAAAGCAGCCAATCATTAGCCCACCTCCTCTAGTAAATACTCAGTTGCCGGACGAATCAAACCTGCCTGTTTGAGAGCCTCATAGGCAGTGAGCTTTTGTTTCTCTCCTATCGCCGCAATTGCAGGTAAGCTATCTGCAGCTAAATTTTTTTTCTTGCGCGTTTTAGAAGTCTTGGGTGGAGTCTCAACAGTCTTTGTTACTGTTTCAGGTTGAGAAATTGCCTTAGTCGGTGATGATTCTTTAGCACTCGATACCTTTCTGGTTCTAGTCAATGCTTCGAGTTGTTCAGCCTTATTCAGCTTGCTTTGGGCTTCTTGCAAAAAGGAATCTAAATTAATGGGGTACACATCTTCGACAGTATGCAGTATCCGAGTATCACCTGTTCTCAGGGCTTGCAGGATAGGATTAGCCATCCGCAAACTTTCCTGAGCAGCCAAGCGAATTCCCTGTGCAGTTACAGCTTCTTCTCCAGTGGCGATCGCCCGAACTTGTGCTAGCATATATACTTTAACCGCGAAATCTGTAATCCCTTGAGTAACATCATAAAGAGCATCACTTAATTCTGGTATTAAAGGAGATCGTTGCTGCACGTACTGATATCCCCATAAGCATTCCAGAAACCACTCCCAAGTTTCGTCCTTTTTCATTCTGTCCCAAACAAGATCGCCCTGTCCTGTACCCCTACGAGTTTGTCGAAATTCTCCGCTTAAAACAGATATAGCTTTGTAAGTGCCAACCAGTACGACAGGTAATCCAATCGTATTGATTAATTGGACAAAAAAGTTCAGCATCTTGCTAGAACCGCCACTTTTAGCTTGACTGAGGTGTTGAATTTCATCAATAACCAGCACGCCAATTGAGTGCAAAGAAGCGACAAGCGCCATGCGAGGTAATAGTTCGTCTACAGTTTTGCGCCCACCCGCATAATTGTCGTAGTAACGAGTTCCTAACAAGTCATCTACAGCTTGGAAAAAGTTTAAGCATAGCCCTTTAATAGAGCCATCAAAGGGGCAATCTAACTTGAGCCAAACGATTTGGGTAAAACTGAAATTATTCTCACAGTAACGATTGTGGAGAATAACCTGTGGATACAGCGACAAAATTGCCTCAATAGAAGTGGTTTTACCCACTCCACTAATTCCAACAATCGTGAACCCTGTAGCTGTTGAACGCGAAGATTGACGGGTTGTTTTTAAAGATTGAATCCTGGCTTGAACATCTCCCCAAAATCCTGCTACTGCTGGATTTCGTGCCTGATATCCCACTCGGATCATGCGCGAGAATCGCTGCTCTAAATCAAAGTGAATAGGCAATGGTGCAAAGAACTGGAGTGCGTTCTGAATTAAATGCAGACGAAGGTGAGCCGGCATACTGCGTTGTTCTTTGTCATATTCAGGGTAATACGCCAATAGTTCTGCCGTTTCATCCTGTATTAGGATAGGTGGAAGGGCTTCAATCAGGGGATTACCCTGGTAGTTAGGAATACCAGGAGCGCAGTAAGTTGCTTGTTCAACCCTGCCTTTCCCTACTAAGAGAGAAGGAATATGCTGATTACTATTCATCGTCACTCCACATCTTTGGACGCAGTTTACGCAATTTATCAATTAACTGAGATTTAGGTACATGGGAGGAATCTATTTCAAGTGGTGTATTAGTTAGTTCATCTGTTTTACTATCTTGATTGTACTGGTTGGCAGCCTTTTTTGGTTCATTTATTTCGGTTTTTTCGCTTGGTATTATCAAGGGAATAACTTGTCCCGGATTGTTTATAGATTCGTCTCTTCCTAGTTGCCAACCTTGAGTCTCTCGTTCCATCTCTCGCTCTTCTTTGCGATTTTGTCTAATTCCCTTGATACGCGAGCGTTTACTTTGTTTTTCTACAGCATTTAAAGTTTCTGAAGTTTGCTCGGTTGCCTGAGTAATAATTGCTTCTCTCTGAGCATTTAAAGTAGCTTTAGATTGTTGTTTACGGCTTATAGCTGTTTCTTTAGAGTGTTTTCGCAACTCAAAGTAATCCACAGCTTCATACCAGTCCCGACCGCGAAATGTTTTTTCTGCATCTACAAGGTAGCAAGGTTCAATCCGTCGCCCATCTTCGAGTCGAAGGTAAATTGTATCTAGCTTGCGAGGATCGCAGGCTATAGTAATTCTCCAACTTCCTCTTTCCCTAGCTCTGATGAACCACTGTTCTTTCAGTGCTAAATCACATGAGTAAAATAGCCCTTCAAAGCGAATACCTCGATATGTGACAGAAGCCTCAGTTGTTCGCAGAAGATTGAGTTTAAGAATATCAGGTGAAACTTTTCTTAGATGTCCTGCTCGGTTACGAATTCCCCAATTCCACAGATCAATGGGATAGGGTTCAACATAATCTTGAATCATGAACTCGTCCATTCGATACCAGTCCATGCGGTGATCTTTATTATGATCTAGGACGGTGAGACTCATTAGCTTACGGAACTGATGTAAATCTAAAACTGCATCAAGTCGATAGTCTGCATCACCACGTTCATGAGGTTTATAAACTGCGCCCGGAACCCAATGAATTGCTTTATCGTTGCTAAGGCGAAAGTTACGCTCGATGATTCCTTTCCAGTCTGCTCTGTATGGTGGTGTATTTGAAACTCTTACATTTAAAGAATTCACCAAGTTGTCAGCGTTGTAGCCTTCCAATTCTCCTCTGTCTGCCAAAATCATCTCAGGCAGATGATGACTAGGCCAATCCTTGTCAGAAATCTCAATTCCATATTCTCGGCAGAAACTAACTTTATCACTAGCTGTGTTCTCTAATGCCTGCATAGCCCCTACCCAACTAGGGCCCTCTAGGGTAACGCTAATACCAACAATGAGACGACTAAATACATCAATAACAACATAAATAACTGGTCGCCCAATGATGCGGCTACGGTCTAGGGAACTAACTAAGTAAATGTCGCCAATTGTGGCATCAATCTGATAAATTGACCCTGGGCCAAACGCCATCTGAGTTGAATCTCCTAAAACTTCACGATGACGCAGATTGTATCGACGCTTACCCTCCCGTGTAGATAGAGCTTGAGTTAAGTTTTGCTCTTTTTCATACCAGTAACGAAACTGCCCAAATGTTGGAAGTTCCTGAGATGGAGGAAGAAATGGCACTAGAGTCCCATCAGGGAGAAGATCGTAACCTTTATGAAAAAACTTTTCCAGCGTTTTCTGATAGGCATCCTGCAAAGTTCTGCCGTCTGAATTTTCATAGAAAAGCTTAATTCCGCGAATCAACTTCTCTTGTACATTAGTATTGATATTAATGCCAGTTGATAAATTCGTGACTTTTGTAATTCTGCTAGGGCGACCACGCTTTCGTTCACTACTTTTTCGCTCTTTACCCTTTGCGCCACACTTATCGAAAAGGGGAAGAAGTGCATTTTTAGTTTGTCCTCCCTGCCAGTATCGCCTCAAGAACTTGTAGATAGTTTTCTTCGTCCACCCTGTTTGTTTCTCTAACGCATTCAAGAGCTTTCCTCTTCCATGCGAGTAGAAAATCTGTCCAGTTTTATCTTCAATTAGGGGCATAATTACTTCCCAAGCTGCATCTCTATGCTGGAGATGTTTCTTGGGGATACTGTCTTCTGATCGTAGTAATGTTGCGTAAGGATCTACCTCTAGGACATGGGCTTCTCCAGAGGTAATCGCTGCTTCTAGATCCTTGCACTTCTGAAAAATGGGCAAGCTTTGAGGATTAAGAATTTCAATAAGGGCAGCATCAGTGCCAGATGAATCGATCCATAGTAAACGCTCAATCCACGAACCAGTTGCACTCTGCCACTCTATCAGCATATTGATGAATAAGTTCATCCAACCCCTCCGATTTCTTCAAGAGGTTCTAAAGAGGATAAGAGTACAAGCTTTTCACTAGGTCGAATAGGCTGAACCATATTTACCTGCCAAACTCGGTTAGCCAGCAAGTGCCGAACAACTAATAAGCTTAAACCTGGCGTAAAACCAAGTTGGTCGTCACAAATTGCTGCAATATCTGCTAAAGAATCTTTTGCCTGAAGCACCAATGGAGTCATTACCATTGTTATTCGGGTGATATCACTCTGTGGTAAGTCATTTAGGTCTAGATAAGGATGCAACCACTTAATATTCTCTGCAAGAGTTTTAGACACTTCACGTTCAGTAACAATTCCCCAATCAATGTTTCGCCTTTGCCAATAGCATCTTTCAATCTCCAACTTCTCCAGATTACGCTTTGACTGCAAATCGTGTGCATACTTAACTGTTCGTGCTTGTTCGATTGAGCCAACACTCTGTCGAACTGTCACAACAAAGTCAGTAGTCATTACTACTGGTTCTTTAGTACGCGGATCTGCGGGGTAGGCTACCCCACATTGTTCTGCGATCGCCAAAGTTTCCTCTAAAGGCAGTAGCGGAAATTGCTCCCGGATATCCAGCACAGGTAGTGACCAGTCCAGCACATAGAAGTAGCTGGTTTCCAATTCGCTTAACAGATGATGAACCCTACGTGTCTTCCATCCCTTGATTCTGCTAGCAAGTCCTTGAGAGGGAACATCCTGAATGTGCAGCCAAGGATTGTAATTGGCTCCTTGTCCCATACCACGTCCTTGCTTCAGACGATTCTCAATAGTCGTTTCACTGGTGTTTCGGCTACGTTTAGCCATCTGATTACCTCACCCAGATGGTTCATCAAAGTCAGCTTCCAGAAATATTCCGAAAACCTAGCAAATAAAGTCATACCCAATAGTGTACAACTTTATTTGCTAGTGTACAACTTTATTTGCTAGTGTACAACTTTATTTTCAGAATACAAATGACTACTGACTAATGACTTCCTTTATTCTACCGTCACCGATTTCGCCAAATTGCGCGGCTGATCCACATCCAAACCCCGACGCGCCGCAATGTGATAAGCCAATAATTGCAGCGGAATCACTGTCACAATCGGTGACAACAATTCATCCACCAAAGGCACGGGCAAAACGTGGTCAAAAATGTCGGCTTCCGCCACACCTTGCTTGGGCGTAACCCCAATTAAACGGGCGTCGCGGGCCTTCGCTTCCTGAGCGTTGGAAAGCACCTTTTCGTAGACGCTTCCGGGCATGGCGATCGCCACTACAGGCACTTTCGCATCCAAAAGGGCGATCGGGCCATGTTTCATCTCTCCGGCGGGATATCCTTCAGCGTGAATGTAGCTAATTTCCTTCAGTTTCAGCGCCCCTTCCAAAGCAATCGGAAAATTAATTCCCCGCCCCAAAAAGATAAAATCTTGGGTGTCTGTAAACTGGTGAGACAATTCCTCCACATACTGTTCTTGAATCTCCAAAAACTTCTCAATTTCTGCCGGCAACTGGCGCAAACCCGTAATAATTTCTGCCAATCTCTCGCTGCTGATTGTTTGCCGCTGGTGCGCCAAATCCAAAGCTAAGAAATAGAAGGCCATCAACTGAGTGACAAAAGTTTTAGTCGCAGCAACGCCGATTTCTATACCAGCGTGGGTATTGATTACCTGCGGCATCATGTGGGCGATCGAACTTTCGGTTCTGTTAGTAATGCCTAACATTCTCGCCCGGAATTTATCAGTAAAACCCGCGCGGCGCTGCTGTTCCATCCCCAAAGCAGCCAGCGTATCCGCCGTTTCTCCCGACTGAGTTACCCCAATAGTTAAAGTATTTGCTGTCAGCGGTGCCGGTGCGTAGCGGTACTCAGAAGCGTACTGCACCGCAGTGGGAATATTAGCTAATTGTTCCAACAAATATTTGCCGATTAGCGATGCGTGCCAGCTCGTTCCGCAGGCGAGAATTGAAATTTGTTCGACATCGACGCAAAGTTCTTTGGGCAAGTTGAGATTGATGGGAGAGCGCGGATTTCCCGGCTGCCAATCGCTGTCTAAATAAGCCTCCAAACAAGCTCGGACTACGGCTGGCTGTTCGTAAATCTCCTTGTGCATGAAGTGTTTGAAGCCTTGTTTTTCGACTAAAACCGGACTCCAACCAAGGATGCGCGGGCTTTTTTTCAGCCTTTCCCCTGCAAAGCTGTAAACTTCCACTCCCATCGAAGTTAGCCTTGCCAATTCGCCATTTTCCAAGGACAAAACAGTGCGGGTGTGAGATACTAAGGCCGGCGTGTCGGAAGCGCAGAAAAATTCGCCAGCACCAAAGCCAATCACCAAAGGAGCTTGCTGTCGGGCGACAATTATTTCCTCTGGAAAATCTGCACAGATAACGGCGATCGCAAAAGCTCCTTCTAATTTATTTACCGCCTTTAAAACAGTTTCCAAAAACGATAAATCAGCTATTTTCTCGGTTTTTTTATCTTTTTCTTCTTCCTTCTCCCTTCTTGCTTCTTTCAAAAATTCAGCTATTAAATGAGGAATAACTTCTGTATCGGTATCCGAGACAAATTTATGTCCCTTTGCTTTCAATTCTTCCCGCAACTCGCGATAATTTTCGACAATTCCATTTTGAACTACCGCAATTCGCCCGCTATTATCTAGGTGAGGGTGAGCGTTATATTCCTCTGGTTTGCCGTGAGTTGCCCAGCGGGTGTGTCCGATGCCGATGGGAGCCAGAGAGTCTATCTCTGCTAACTTTTCCCGGAGGTTGTGCAATTTGCCCTTTGCTCGGATGCAGGTAATTTCTCCTTCGGAGATGGTAGCGAGGCCCGCTGAATCGTAGCCCCGGTATTCTAGTTTCTCCAATCCTGCTAGCAAAATCTCGCTTGCTGCTTGCGTGCCGATATAGCCAACGATTCCGCACATTTAACGTACTACTCCTGCTTAGCGATCGCAATAAAACTCAAGTTTTATCATTTTTACCTTCTTCCGGCCCCAGAATGCAGATTCCGCGACAAAAAAAGAGGGGGCAATTTAATCGCCCCCTCTTTTGTGCCCGTAATTCGATCGGCGTGTCGATCGATATTTAGTAGGCTAGACCCATACTGCGAGTGGTTTCTGCTCCCAGGTAAACCCGGATGCTGAGAAAATCGGTGGGACAAGCAGTTTCGCACCGCTTGCAGCCTACACAGTCTTCGGTGCGGGGAGATGAGGCAATCTGAGCTGCTTTGCAGCCATCCCAGGGCACCATCTCCAAAACGTCAGTCGGACAAGCGCGGACGCATTGAGTGCAGCCGATGCAAGTATCGTAAATTTTGACTGAATGAGACATTGAATAAAGGCTCCCAACGAGTCACTAAAAATTTGCTGCCTCTGCGAATTAACAGATTTGACGGCGAGGTGCCACCGCTATAGCCTGCACAGAGAATTAAAGGTTAGTCTACCGCAGTGCCTGGAAGCACTTCGCGAAAAAGCGACAAAACTTCACAGTTATTCACGCTGGGAGTCTTATCAAAGTAGGTTGCTACTGAGCACGTCAGTCCTTAGAGCGCAGTTATCAAGGACGGAGTTCTTTACTACAAATCTGTGCAAATCGATCGACTAAAAGCCTAATTTTTCTAACACGGGCTTTGTGGAAACAATATGTCGATCGAGCCCTAGTTTTTTTGGCTCCACACCCAAAGCCAAAGCCACCAACTGCGACAAATGCAGCACCGGCAAACCCAATTTGCGCCCGATTACTTTTTCCACCTCCGGCTGCCGCGAATCCAAATTTAAATGACAAAGCGGACAAGGCGTTACCATACAATCAGCGCCATTGTCAAGAGCATCTTGAATATGTTTGCCGGCCATCTGAAAAGATTGGTTAGTGGCATAACTCGCCAACGGCCAGCCACAGCACTGCGTCCGCCCTCGATAGTAAACCGGAGTTGCCCCGATCGCCCGAAACACATTTTCCATCGATTCCGGTTGGTGCGGGTCATCGTAAAGCAGCTTATCCTGAGCTCGCAGCAGGTAGCACCCGTAAAAAGACGCGCACTTCAAACCCGAAAGCTTGCGGGTGACTCGCTTCTGCACCTCGTCGAGCCCGTAATCTGCAACGATCGCCCACAACAGATGTTTCACCTCGGTACTGCCTTTGTAAGGCGAACAGCCTTGTTTTTCCAGTAAACCGTTGACTTTTTCTATGTAGTTGGGATCGGTTTTCTGAGATTCCTTGAGGCGATCGTCCACATGACCGATTACCCCTTGACAAGTGCTGCAATGCGTCAGCAAAGGCAGATTCAGTTCCTCAGCCAAAGCAATATTGCGAGCGTTGACAGTATCTTCGAGTAACTGCGAATCTTCCTTGAAAGTGCCAGAACCGCAGCAGGAAGCTTTCTTTAGTTCCACCAGTTCAATCCCCAACGCTTGAGTCAGTGCTTGGGTAGACAGGTAAAGTTCGCGGGCGGCCCCTTGAGCAACACAACCGGGAAAGTAAGCATATCTGAGAGTTTGGGATGGCATAGTCGTTTCTGCTGGGGACACAAGGTTCGGGAAAAGAAACTTGAGCGATCGAAGTCGGGAGGCTTCCTGCTTAGTTTTCCCTCTTTATAATTAACCTATCACCGCCTAGCTAAGAGCCAATTGTCAGCTTTTCTCAAGCATTTTGAGTTGATGAGTGACGCACCATCGACCAAAAATCCGGTTCCTCAACGTTATCAGGTTGCTAAACGAGATGATTGATTGTGGGCTATGGGGTTTTTTTTCCTTAGTCGTAGGGTTGCTGCGATCGTCCGTGCCCCAATTGTCGCTGGCCCGTGTCACTTAGAAAAGCGGCCAGCCTTTCTCTTGCCGATCCCCCTTTCGGATAAGATTAGATACGCAGCAACCAATGAGGACACGAGGTTATGAGTCAAGACGACATTTTTGCTAGAGTCAAGAAAATTGTGGCTGATCAATTGGAAGTCGATCCAAGCGAAGTCAAGCCCGAAGCCAACTTTGCTAACGATTTAGGAGCAGATTCCTTAGATACAGTAGAGCTGGTCATGGCCTTGGAAGAAGAGTTTGATATTGAAATTCCCGACGAAGCAGCCGAAGGAATTACTACGGTTCAAGCTTCTGTAGATTTCATCAGCAGCCAACTTGCAGCTCCAAAAGCATAAAATACCTGTCTTTTCCCCTAAGAGGAGAGAAGTTAAAAACTGGAAACTCCTCTTTTGTTCTGCGTTCTGGGTGTTTAATTTTTTGAAACTGAAATCATGACAAATTTAGAGCGTAAGCGCGTTGTTATCACGGGTCTCGGCGCGATTACACCGATCGGCAATACCTTGTCTGAATATTGGGACGGGTTGCTTGCCGGGAAGAATGGTATAGGCCCGATCACCTTATTCGACCCGTCGCGGCACGACTGCCGCTTTGCCGCAGAGGTGAAGGGTTACGACCCACACGACTATTTAGAGCGCAAGGAAGCAAAGCGGATGGATCGCTTTGCTCAATTTGGGGTGTCAGCGAGCAAGCAAGCTCTTGCTGATGCGAAGTTTGAGATTAACGACCTGAACGCAGAACAGGTGGGTGTCATTCTGGGCACTGGCATTGGCGGCCTGAAGGTTTTAGAAGACCAGCAAGAGATATATCTGACTCGCGGCCCCGATCGATGCAGCCCGTTTATGATTCCCATGATGATTGCGAATATGGCCGCGGGCCTGACGGCGATTCACACGGGCGCTAAAGGGCCGAACTCTTGCACGGTGACGGCCTGCGCTGCCGGGTCAAATGCCGTGGGCGATGCGTTTCGCTTAGTTCAGGCGGGTTACGCCCAAGCCATGATTTGCGGCGGTACAGAAGCTGCGGTGACACCTTTGTGCGTGGCGGGTTTTGCTGCGGCGAGAGCGCTTTCGACTCGCAATGATGACCCGACTCATGCTTCTCGTCCGTTCGATCGCGATCGTGATGGTTTTGTCGTCGGCGAAGGTGCTGGCATTCTGATTTTAGAAGAAATGGAACACGCTCTGGCGCGTGGCGCGAAGATTTACGCAGAAATCGTCGGCTACGGTTTAACTTGCGATGCGTATCACATGACTTCTCCGGTACCGGGGGGGAACGGTGCGTCGCGCGCGATGGCTTTAGCACTCAAGGATGCGGGTTTGACGCCGGATCAAGTGAGCTATATCAACGCTCACGGCACGAGCACGCTTCCCAACGATTCTACTGAAACAAAAGCGATTAAGCAGACTTTGGGAGACCACGCTTACAAAATAGCAATTAGTTCTACCAAGTCGATGACCGGCCATCTTTTGGGCGGTTCTGGTGGAATTGAGGCGGTGGCGACGGTAATGTCGATCGCCAATGACAAAATCGCGCCGACAATTAATTTGGAAAATCCCGATCCTGAGTGTGATTTGGACTATGTTCCTCATACAAGCCGCGATCTAAAAGTTGATGTGGCGCTGTCGAATTCTTTTGGATTTGGCGGCCACAACGTGACTCTGGCATTCAAGAAGTTTGTTCAGTAACAGGTAATTTGAAAGTCGAGAGTTAAAAGGTGAAAAATTAATTTTTCACCTTTTAATTTTTTAGATTAATTTTAGATGGGGCGATCGGCTATTAAGTAAATCAACTTAATTCAACCTAAAATGCGATCGCGCCTTAGATCCCCGCAGCACTTTAACTCCTGCGGAGTTCTGGATATTCTGTTTTTTGATTAGCCGTTGCTCATATCATGTCCGGGCGATCGCTTGACTCAAAACGCTTACTTGTCATGAGTCAAGCGCAACGAAGTAAGGAATGAGAATTAAATAACTTCCACAAGTTTGTGGGATGGGCGTCCCGCCCGTCCAAAAAGGACGGGCGGGACG
>NZ_JAUBOV010000193.1:0-1897 GCF_036700405.1 Microcoleus sp. T3_D1 | reverse complement strand
AATTTAACAGGCTTTTCAATTCACATATCATTTTCAGTTTGTTTTGTCAACTCCTAATACTGAACCGACGCCCTAGGGCAATTTTTAATTGCCTATTTTAAACTCTTGCTGCAAGCGATCGATAATTGTATTACGCTCGATGGTGGCGAGAATGTCTTGAATTACCGTATCTTGTCCCAGGGGGCCCCAGGTGCAGCCTTTTTCTAAATAAACTTGGGCGGCGCGACCGACAGCGTAGGTTCCGTAAGCTGCTAAACTAGCTTGAGTGACAGCAACTCCGGCAAAAGTAGAAAAGCCGATGTGCGGGGCCGCAGCGGCCGCAGTTTTGCCAAATCCCAACAGAAAACTGCTACCCAATTCTCCCAAAAGTACGCCGCCCGCGCTGGAGAAAATAGTCTGCCAAAGTTTCCCGGCTTCGTAACCAGTCATGGGTAAGCCGTAAAGTCTGGATAAAGAGCGAATTAAGGCTAAATCTGCGACACTTGCTCCCATTACATCCAAGAAAGCCACGGGATTTAAACCGACAGCCAAAGCTTTATATTTTGCAAATTGCCAGATTAAATCTTCGGCTTCTGTTTGTCGCAATTTGAGAACGTGACGGGCAATATTTGCTTCGGCATCTCTAGCTTCAACTAAAGCATTTAGAGCGAGGAGCGATCGACCTTCTCTGTTAAGAATTGTCAAAATTTTATGTTTGAGTTCGTCTATCTGCGCGGGCGGCGACTCCCATTCGTAAGTGACTTTTCCGTCGGACCATTCCACCCGCACTTGCACCGGCGCTGGTTCGGCGGCTACCATGACTATTTCTAAAGATTTGGAAGTTTTAGGCGGTGATTTTACAGTAGATTTATGGGAGGAGTTGTTTGGGCGATAGGACAAATTTTCGCTATCTGTTTCCTCTGTTACCGCAGCGGCTGCTAACTGTTCAGAATTTGCCAGCGCTTGCAAACTTTGGAAAATAGCTTTTCTGTCTAATTCTGGATAAAGGTCAATTTTATTAAAAACTAAAATCACCGGTTTTTGAGCTGTTTGCAATTCGCACAGCGCTTGATATTCAGTTCGGGTGATATCGCCTGCTACGACAAACAGAATTAAGTCAGCTTGGCGAGTGACTTGTTTCGCCATTTCGCCGCGCACTTCGCCGCCAACTTCATCAAGTCCCGGAGTATCGATTAATTCAACTTGCACGCCTCCTTTCCCCCCCTTGGCCAGGGGGGGTTGGGGGGATTCCTCGCTGTCAAGGAATGATAAAGGCACACTCCAGCGCACGGAACGCGGCCACTGAGTCACGCCGTTGAGAGGGCCTGTTTGCAGAATTTTGTGACCTAAAAGCGCGTTTAATACGGCTGACTTGCCACGGCTGACTAAGCCGAAAGTAGCAATGCGGATTATGTTGTGGTCTAGTTTTTCGGAGGTGGAAGTTAAAATATCTAACTGATATTGCAGCGCCGCTTCTAATTCTGTATTATTCGAGTTTTTTTTCCCTTGGCGCAGGTGGGAGTAGCGCGCCAGGGATTCGCGCAAACTGGCGCGGGCAAGAGATAAGCGATTTTCTTGAAGGGAATTGTCAGCCATTGGCGATCGGCTTTTTTAAGCAGGTATAATTGATCGTCGAATTATAAATTCTATTTCTTATTTTAATACAATTTTTCATAAATTTATAATTTTTTATTGGTAAAATTTCCAAAAAATATTGAACGGGCAAGATGCCCGTTCCACAATAACAAAAAATTTTTTGTGGAACAGGCATCTTGCCTGTCTTCCACAATAACAAAAAATTTTTGTGGAACAGGCATCTTGCCTGTTCTTCCACAATAACAAAAAAATTTTTGTGGAACAGGCATCTTGCCTGTTCTTCCACAATAACAAAAAAATTTTTGTGGAACAGGCATCTTGC
>NZ_JAUBOV010000106.1:0-20205 GCF_036700405.1 Microcoleus sp. T3_D1 | reverse complement strand
TCCAAAAAGGACGGGCGGGACGCCCATCCCACAATAACAATTAAAATTGTAAGTTATTTAATTCGCGATCCTTAGTCATTTCCAATTCTTCAATCGAAAATCGAAAATCGAAAATCGAAAATCCTATGGCTGCTGACTAATGACGACTGACGATCGGAATCTCGATCGCAAATTCAGTGCCCCCTCCAGGTTCCGAAACGCAGTTGAGCCGCCCCCCGTGCTGTTCGACAACTAAATGGTAAGAAATCGACAGTCCCAACCCCGTGCCCTTACCGACTGGCTTGGTAGTAAAAAACGGGTCAAATAATTGGCGGCGAATCTCCTCGGTTATGCCCCGCCCGTTGTCGGAAATGCGGATCGCCACAAAATCGCCACCAACAACTTCAGTACGAATTGTAATAGTGGGAAAAGTCAATGGAGAACTAGGATTTGATAGGGGTGAATTTTTCCCACCTCTCTTGGCCCATTCCCCTTTCTGGATTTCTTCATCCAACGCATCAATAGCATTGCCGATAATATTCATGAACACCTGATTGATCTGACCGGCACAGCACTCGATGTTGGGCAAATTGCCGTATTCTTTAATAATATGAATAGGTGGATGTCCGCCGTGGGGTTTGAGCCGGTGCTGCAAAATCAACAAAGTGGTTTCGAGTCCCTCGTGAATGTCAACGAATTTGATGTTAGATTGATCTGATCTGGAAAAATTACGCATCGACACAACTATTTGGCGGATGCGCTCGGTTCCAACTTGCATAGAAGACACTAGCTTAGATAAGTCTTCTACCAAAAAATCGATTTCCATCTCTGCGGCTGCTTCCCGAATTTCCGAGACAGGTTCAGGATAGTGCTGCTGGTAAAGTTCCAACAGTTGGATCAATTCTTTGATGTAGTGGCTGGCGTGGGAAAGGTTGCCGTAGATAAAATTAACAGGATTGTTAATTTCGTGAGCGATACCGGCAATCATTTGTCCCAAAGAAGACATTTTTTCGGTTTGCACTAATTGAGTTTGAGTTTGCTGCAACTTTCGCACAGTTTGCTCTAATTGCTGCGCTTGATTTTTCAAGCAACTTTGCTTTCGCCGCAGCACTTCTTCGACTCGCTGGCGCTTGATAATATCGCGTCTCAACAATTCATTTGATGCTAAAAGTTGAGCGGTTCGTTCTTCAACTTGTTTTTTTAAGTCGTCGTGAGCTTGGCGCAGGGCTTCTTGGGCCCGCTGCCGCTCTAAAATTTCTTGCTGCAAAAGTTCGTTGGCTTTCTGCAATTGGGTGGCTCGATCGTCCACTGCTTGTTGCAACAGCTCGATCGTCCCATACATTTCAGATTGGTTAAAAACTTGCGGCAAACTTGTCTGAGAAACAACACCCAAAAGTTCTCCCTGGCTGCCAACTACTACCAAACGGCGGACGCAGTGCCGCTGCATGGACTGGTGCACACTCCAGAGGGAATCGGCCGGAGATATGCAAAATAAAGGCGCACTCATTGCCCTTGCTGCTGGGATTTCCGAGAGGTTTAATTCGAGGGCGTGAAACTGCACGATGTCGCGCTCGGTGACAATGCCGATCGGAATTTGATAATTTTGTGTTGGTGCGATCGCCCGATCGGGATGCTGAGTTTGCTCTTTGACAATGACGACGGAACTAACTCGATGCTTGACCATGAGCTGGGCTAAATCGAGGGCTGAGGCAGTTTTTGGGGCCCAAATGACTTGGTGCGTCATGACATCTGCTGCACAGCGCAAATTGGTTAGCAAGTTAATCGGTTGCAGGGCTTCGTGAATGGCTTCGCGGGTGATGATGCCGAGAAGTCGCGAGTCCTCGTCCACTACGGGCAAATGCCGGATGGAGTGCTGGCGCAACGTGAACATAGCTGTGAAAATATCTTGAGACTCGGATTGTTTGAGGGTAATGGGCGATCGAGTCATTACATCAGCAATTGTCAGTCCGACTGTACAAGCTGCCACGGTAGTTAGCTTGACGATATCCCGTTCTGTAAAAATGCCGATGGGCCGATTATCTTCGACGATTAAGACGCAACTGCGCTTGGCTGCGCTAGCAACAGCGTTTTGTTTTTCGCCACAAAGGTGACAGGAGACGCGCATCGGGTTCATGAGAGCCAACACTTGGGCGATCGGGGTTTCTGGAGCCACGGTGAGGGGGTGGCGGTCGATCGCCCGATCTAAAGGTGACGAGTAGAGCGGCCTGCTGTTGGGGCGTCCAGCGGGTTCTGATGATTTAATTACCGACAACTGCGGGGCTGAATCTAGGAAATGCTGTAATTGTTCTTCTTGTAGCATGATTATTAATTTTAGTTAATGAATTGTTACAATTTTGCAGACTGGGGTTGGCAGACTTAGCATTAATTAAGCCGGTGACAGATGCTCGATCGCCTAAAATCTGATTGCTAGAACACTCTTATTTAATTTTTATTTTTTAAATCCTATGTCGTGGACTCCCTTAAGTCATCGAATTCATCACTTGCCACTGATCCTTGCGGGCCCGATGTTGCGCCGGACTGAAAGTCGGGCCGTGACAGTTTGGCTGGCTCTGAAAGCACCCCGCCAAGTCGAACTCAAGGTTTATTCGACAGAGGGCGGAACCGGCGAAATTGTCGATCGGCTCTTGCTGCAAGGTGCGAACTCTACCGTGCAGCTCGGCAAATACCTGCACGTAGTCGCGGTGACTGCTAAACCAATTAATAGCAATTTCTTGACATCGGGGCAAATTTATGCTTATGACATCGAGTTTGCTGGGAGTAGCGAGTCGAACGTCGGGGGTGCAGTCCCAGAAAATGAGAAAGAAAATCTCATTTCTTGCCTGTGGCCTGCCGCCCCTGATTTATCGGCTTTGGGGCCGGAGACGATTAGTTATTTCGCTCACCAGTTGCCCACTTTTGCCCTGCCGCCGAACGATTTAAACTATTTGCGTATCGTTCACGGTTCTTGTCGCAAGCCGCACGGAGACGGCAGAGATGCGCTGCCAATCTTGGATAATTCGATCGAACAGTTTGCAGGAACGGCAAATAGCAGGCCCCACCAACTGTTTTTAACGGGCGACCAAATTTACGGCGACGACGTTGCCGATGCCATGCTGTGGGCTTTGACTGACGCTGGCGATACACTGTTGGGCTGGGAAGAAAGTCTACCCCTGATGGATGATGCCCAAATAAAAAAGAATTTGTGTATCAGTATACCTAAAAATTCGGAAAACGAAAATGCAGTTGGCCCAGAGAGGGAAATTTTTATAGAGTCGCCAATTCAGAAACCGTCTGATGCTGAGTATGAGTACAAAAAACCAATTGAGTTACAGCCGGGGACTCGCAGCGATATTGCTAGAGATTTTGGCGGCTTTACGGCGATGTTGGTGAATCAATCGGACAAGTCTAAAAGTCACTTGTTCAGTTTGGGGGAATATTGCGCGATGTATTTGTTAGTTTGGTCGCCGGTACTCTGGTGTACGAGTTTTCCGAAGGGTAAGGATATTTGTCCAACTTCTAAGCAGGCAAAAGTCTGGGATAGAGAAGTTGTTGAACTTGACGGTTTTGCTCGCAATTTGTGGAGAGTGAGGAGGGCGCTAGCGAATATTCCTACTTATATGATTTGCGATGACCATGATGTTAGCGACGATTTTTATTTGAATCGAGAGTGGTGTTACCGGGTGCTGGGAAAGCCGCTGGGCCGGCGGGTGGTGCAGAATGCTTTGCTGGCTTACGCTGTGTTTCAGGCTTGGGGAAATACGCCCGCACAGTTCGATCGCGAAAAACCGGGAGATAAATTATTAAAAGCTGCTGAAAAATGGTCTGCTTCGGCGGGGACTGATGTTTCTGCTTGGGAGAATGCGGCTTCGTATTTGGGAATTCCAGGACTCGATCCGAAAACTCATTTGCCTAAGTTGAAATTAGATGAAGATGTTTTTATTTTGGATCGGGAGGGCGCGGGTGTAAGTGAGGTTTTGAATTGGCATTTTACTGTGAGAAGTTTTAAGCACGAGGTGATTGTGCTGGATACGCGGAACTGGCGGGGGTATCCGGTGGAAAGCCCGATCGAGCCGCCGATGCTTTTGACTCACAAAGGTTTTGAGGATCAAATTCAGCAGGCTTTGAGGGAGACTGATTTGCTCAATAAAACTGGGGAGTTTGAGATTGAGGCGACGGTGGTGGTTGTGCCGACAAATTTGGTGGGTTTGTGGATTATTGATGTGGTGCAAAAGTGGGATGTGGCACAGGGGAAGGTTTTTAGTAGTGATGCGGGGGATGCTTGGAATTTTAATGAGTTAGCTTTTGTGAAGCTGTTGGTGGAATTTTTTAAACAGCGCGATCGGGTGATTGTGTTGAGCGGGGATATTCACTATGCTGCTGCTGTGCGACTGAGTTATTGGTCTGATTGTCATTTTGGCGATTCTCGGCCGAATATTGAGCCTTTGACGAGGGACAATTATCGGTCAAATTGTCACAATTCTGTGTTGGCGCAGTTGACTGCTAGTGCTTTTATCAATGAGGAGTGGAAAACGCATTTAGTTCATACTAAGATTAAGTCGCTGTTTCCTGAGCGATCGCACGAATGTTTGGGATGGAATGAGCCACTGGAATTAATGAAGATTTCGAGGATGAGCAGAAAGAAGGCTGTGGCGGCTGGTCTCAGAAATAGACAATCTCTGCCTGATTGGGGCTATCGGATTGACTGGGTTAAACGGCAAAGAGCTCGGGTATTTTTACAGCTAGAAAAGGGAACTGCGTCAGATAGATCGCATAAAAATAAACAATTGTCACGGCTGCATAGGTTGTGGAATTTTATATCGCTGTTGTGGCGCAATCGCTGGCTGCAAGAGGGTGATGAGATTGTGGGATATAGCAATATTGCGATCGTCAGTTTTCAGTGGCCTGCTGATGGTGATGGGGAAAAAGCGGTGATCCAAAATGTTTATTGGCGGCCGCTTTGGGAGCCGAATAGTGTGGTTTACAGTCAATATTTTGTGCCACTGGGATTGGATGAGGATGATTAGATTCACGATTTCTTGAAGAAGTCGGGGATTTCGATACGGGTACAATATTGTGATCAGTTTGTGGCAGTGTCCGCCGGGGGAAACCCCAGTCTCATAGCTAAAGTCGATTGGAACTGAGATGTTTCACCATTCTCAAGAACAGGCAAGATGCCTGTTCCACAACAGATGAATTTTATTGTGGAACAGGCATCTTGCCTGTTCCTAAAAAAGTAATGGAGAATGGTGCAATATCTCAGTTGGAACTGAGATGTTTCACCATTCTCAAGAACAGGCAAGATGCCTGTTCCACAAAGAATAAGTTTTCTTGTGGGGAGTCGCAGAATTTCCATAGCCGGCCGACTTGCTCAATCCGTTAAAAGCCAGACCCAAAAAGTCGAGGGCGGACTTGGCAGATATGGAAGTTGTTTGGGACATATTAGAAAACCATCAGCACGAAAGTTGAGGGGAAAACTAACCTTCTTGCTGTGCGATGAGCGTGAAACCCTTGATGGATATACTATAAATTAGGAAGCCCGTGACGAGATTTGAACTCGTGACTTCCTCCTTACCAAGGAGGTACTCTACCACTGAGTTACACGGGCATAAAAAATTAAGAATCTCCAATTAAAAAATTAATTTTTAATTCTTAAATTTTAACTTCTTATTAAATTGAGGTGGGCCGAGCTAGATTTGAACTAGCGTAGGCGTAGCCAGCGGATTTACAGTCCGCCCCCATTAACCGCTCGGGCATCGACCCATTTCCATCACAGTTATACATCCTAGCACCAGAATCTTTATTTGCAACATTATATTTAAAACTCTAATCATTAAGGTGAGAACACATAAGTGAGTTAGGGGCTGACGGGAAAATTGAACACTGTTTAAGGTGTGCATTGCTAAGTCTAGGCTGGGTGCGTGCCCGGAGCACCCTAAGTCTAGACTAAGAAATCCCTAATTCACTAATTCCCCGGTTTCTTGCAGGGAGTGCAGGCGGCGGTAAATACCTTGTTGACTCAAGAGTTCGTCGTGGCTGCCAATTTCGACGATTCTACCGCCGTCGAGTACGACGATCGCATCGGCTTCGCGAATTGTACTCAGTCTGTGGGCAATAATTATGGTGGTGCGCGTACCGAGGATATTTCGCATGGCTATCTGGATCGATCGCTCGCTTTCATAGTCCAAACTAGAAGTAGCCTCATCAAAAATTAACACATCCGGCTCCACCAACAGCGCCCTCGCAATCCCCAACCGCTGCCGCTGACCGCCGGACAAGCGCATTCCTCTCTCCCCGACCACGGTATAGTAACCTTGGGGCAACAGCCGCACAAAATCGTCTACCTTGGCAATGCGACAAGCATCCTCAACTTGCTCGAAAGTTGCATTTCTGTTTCCGTAAGTCAAATTTTCCAGCAAAGTACCGTTAAAAACGTCTACTTCTTGGTGGACAATGGCTAAACGCTGGCGGTAGCGAGTCACGTCTAAGCTGCAAATGTCTTCGCCGTCGATCAGAATGCGGCCGGAGTTTGGTTCAAAGTAGCGAAACAGAAGTTTAACTAAAGTCGATTTCCCAGAACCCGATCGCCCGACTAATGCTACAGTTTGACGGGGATGAATCAACAAATTCACATCTTGCAAAACGGGTTTTTGAGTATCGTACCCGAATGTCAAACCGCTGATCTCAACTTTGCCGGTAAATTTATAAGGTGGCTGTGCCGATCGAGCATTTTCTGCTAAATTAACCGCATCCACACCGTCTGGCGTTTGCATAAACTCGTGGAACCGGATCATTGAAGAATAACGCCGCGCCAATGATTCGGCGATAATACTAATCGGACGCAGTTGGGAATATGCCATGCTTGCCAACGTGTAAACGGTAACAAAATATCCGAGGGAAATTTTACCTGCAACCGTGGCTGCTAGGCTAAAACCAAGAACTGAAAACAAACACAACTGGACGATCGTCTGCTGGTATGTCCCCAGGGTGACGTATCCTTTGTGAATGCGGTGGATCACGACTTTTAATTCGCGATCGAGTCTGGTGGTTTGCCTTTTGAGTTCATCGCTTTCTGTCGCAAAAGCTTTGACTGTTTTGATGTTGGTGATAATTTCCGAGTTGCGGCTTTCGGTATCTTCGATGTATTCATCCAGAATTTCTTCCCGCGCAGTCACCTGTTGCAGGCCTTTGAGGGTGAAACTGAGGATAAATAGGAATGAAACCAAAATTAATAAGCCAATCCGCCACTCTATTAAGCAGATAACGGCAAAAATGCCGATTAAGCGGACGACTTCGGGGATGAAGTCGCCGGCAATTTCTGGGTAAGTCCAAGTATGGTTGGCGATGCCTTTGGCGATGCGGCTGGCAATCCGTCCGGCGTTGTTTTCGTCGTAGAATTCTAGGGGTAAGGTGAGGATTTTGCCGATCGCACTTCTCATTCGATCGCGTCTTGCCCTCAATGGTATCGCCCAGTGGAACCAATTTCCCACCCACGGCTGTACCGGTGCTTTGGCGACTGTTACCAGAAAAATTATGCCGAGCAAGACGGATAGCGATAATATTTTGTTGGGTGACTGCTGGGTAACAGAGGCGATCGCTGCTATGAGTTTTTGCGTTACTGTATCTGTAGGTTGACCCGACAATACGTTTAATATTTGACCGATCGCATAAGGAACAAGCAAATCGGCTAGTGCCAAAACGCTGGATGCGCCTATGCTGTAAAGTGATATTTTCCAGTAGCGACTGTAGTATTTGAAGATGTCCTGAAAGCTTGCCATAAATTTTTGTTGAGATACAACCCTTGCAAACACTTGCATTTAAAACTGCGTTCTCGGCGCGCCGTGTTTACAAGTGTACTACAAAAGTAGTCGATCGGGAAGTCAATCGATTTTAGATTTTAGATTTTAGATTTTAGAGGCGACCCCACGGATAAATGCTCTTTCTTGAGGATTTTAGATTTTAGATTTTGGATTGATTCCACGGATAAATCACGTGGCGGGTACCACCTTTGAAATTCGCTTGTCATCTCGGCTCATGCTAGCGACTCACCCGATCGGGTGATTTATGGCAATCATTCGATCGTCAGCAATCGATCCGCATTCCTGGGCAATAAACTCAAGACTAAGGGCAAAAAATGCAAAAGACAGAATTTTTCTTAAATTCTGCCTTCTGAGCAATGCCTTATAAGTTTTACGTTTGAGTAGTCTGTTAGCTGAAGGTGTAGGCTGATTGCAGCGCCCACCAGATCAAGAAGCCGATTCCGCCGGCAATGACAATCGCCGAAATGGCGATCGCTATAGGACTGTCAGCTCCCTTGAACTTCATGATTCCGCGATTTAAATCTGACATGACAGTGTTCTCCCACAATTCCAGCTTGATTGTAGCTTTGCCGTGGGCCGATGGCGGTCAATTTTCACGGCAATTACTGATTTGGTTAACGATATGGCTGCTGAAATTGCAGGTGGGGAGTGGGTTTGGGGAGGTTTTACTGGGTTTGTGAAAAAAACTTACTAAAAAGACTTGACAAATTTCGAGAATTGAGACAATATTGTTAATACCGCAGGAAATGCGGGTGTAGCTCAGTGGTAGAGCGTCACCTTGCCAAGGTGAATGTCGCGCGTTCGAATCGCGTCACCCGCTTTAGAAGATAAACAAAATCAAGAAAACCGGAAAGTAGATCCAGAAAGTTTTCGGTATACTCCTAATGATGGTTGAAAATACCTAAGTTAGTGGTAAGATTGAATGCAGAACTTGCAAGTCAAAATTGCCGATCGGGCGAGATCTCGGAACAGGCAGTTGAAAGCCTCGCTAGGGCGGAATTGACAAGTTTGATTAAGTGGATATGTTAACGATTATTTTTGCAAAAACGCTTTTTTTATCCGATCGCTAGTGCCATCTCAAAAAGCTCCAAAGATTGACTTAAACGATGAGTACCCCTGTCCTTGCCGACGGCGGGGTCGTCTAGTTCCCATAACGTTGACAGAAGCCTTTGGCTGCAACCGCTGTCAACAAATATTTGTATTGGACGAAAGTGGAGACGTGATCGAGCAACTATCAACGAACTATCCTTACAAGCAGGCTTGGCGGTGGACGGGCCACCAGTGGAACAGAGCGCATCCGGGTTTGAAGGCCCATTATTTGCCACTGGCTTTGGGTATGATATTGGTGCCGCTAGTGATTTGGTTGCCCTTGGCGCTACACTCGCCGGGCCCGAATATTATTCTGTGGGCAATGGTCGCCGTGCTGCTAGCAATGCTGCCGGCGCTGATGGTATGGCTCGCTTACAGGCGTTAGCTAGATGATAATAGAGGATTTTACCCATTCATCAGATGCCGCAAATGTCGCGCGTCGCGCTTATCAAGCTTCTTTGGAGTTGGCGGCGACAAAGAGTGCCGATCGGGCGGCAGCTTTGCAGGCGATGGCGGGCTCGCTGAAACGCCGACAAAATGACATTTTAGAAGCAAATACTCTGGATCTAGAAGCGAGTCGGGACATGGCGATTCCCGAGTTGATTGTGGAGTGGCTGAAGCTGACGCCGGAACGGATCAAGACAACTGTGCAAATTCTGGAACGGTTGGGGGAAATGCCAGATCCGATCGGCAGGGTGATCAATGCTTCTTATCAGGTCGATCGCTGTCAGGTTTACTGTCAGTCGCTACCACTGGGGGCGATCGCTCTAATTTACGAGGCGTTTCCCGAGTTGGGGGCGATCGCCGCGGGTTTGTCTCTCAAAAGCGCTAACAGTTTGATTCTCAAAGGCGGCAGCGAAAGCTGGCAAACTAATACAGTAATTGGAGAAGCTTTGGTTTCGGCGATCGATGAGGTCGGTTTGCCATCGGGATGTTTGCAGGTACTGCCGCCGGATCGGGGCGCTTCGATCAGAGAATTGGTCACTCAAGACCAATATCTCAATTTAATTATTCCCTACGGTAGACCAAGTTTGGTGCAGCAGGTGGTTAGGCTGTGCACAGCACCAGTTTTGAGGTCGGCAATGGGAAATTGTTACCTTTATTGGTCGCCGACTGGTAGTTTGGAGATGGCAAGGTGGATGATTTTGGACAGCCATCAAAGCGTGCCCGATCCTGTTAATGCGATCGAGAAAGTGCTGATCGATCGCAACCAAAAGCCTTCTTCCTTAGTCAGGCTGTGGAACAGTTTAAAAGAAAAAGGCTTTCAAATTAGCGGCGATGCGGATCTTGTTGCAGATTTCCCAGAGTTGAAGCTGGCGGAACCATACGAGTGGACTCAACCGTATTTAAACAAAACCATAGCGTTTAAAGTTGTCGATAGTTTAGAGATTGCGATCGGCTGGATCAACCGCTACAGCAGCGGCCACGCTGACTGCATTGCCACTGAATCTTACTTAGAAAGTCGCCAATTTGCTCTGGATGTTAACAGCGCCTCAACTTTTATTAATGCCTCACCTCGGTTTTGGCGCTATCAAAATCGGGGAGATGCGATATTTTTGGGAATGTCCAACCAAAAAGGTTATCGCCGGGGATTGATCGGGTTAGATACGCTGACGACAATTAAAGAAATTGTTCAGGGAAACGGACTTTTTTAATTTTATAGGTTATTTGTGATTGGTTATTGGGATTAAACCAACCTCAAAATTGGGAGACTATTATCGATGCGTAAGCCTTTAAGAGTTGTTCCAAAAATATTTTTATAGGATACAATAATATCATGGTAGAACAATCAGGCCGCCTCGATCTCAAGCAATTTGATCGCAAGCTCCCGGATAGCCGCAGTGGAGACCGATAAAATCTCCGCATCCTGACAACAATAAGCCGCCGGATTTATGTGTGGGTTCAATCTAAAATCTGGTACGGGATCTAATTAAATTTAGAAACTTATTAAGTCACATCAAAATCCTCTTAGCGATCACATGAAATCCGAAAAATCACTCAATACTCTAGACAATACCGCAACGCCGACTTTAGGCAAAGAAACGCTAATTCACCACTCGGTATATGTTAAAAAATTGCGTCCGCTGCTGCCATCAGAGGCCTTTGAAGCGAATTCCAGCAAGTTAGGGATACTGCTGATAAATATCGGGATATTATTGTTAGGATGGGGAATTGCTGATAATCTCGATCGCTGGCCTGTCTACCTTTTATGGCTTTACTTACCTTTAGCCGTCATGATGGGTAATAGTATCATAGTTTTGCTATTTAGCTCCCACGATTTGATGCACGGCAGCGTTCAGAAAAAGTCTCGCCTTACTTATCCGATCGCCTTTTTGGGACTAAGTATGCTGTTTATGCCACCTACACAGTGGAAAAATCTGCACAATCTCGTACATCACAATAACACGAATTCTTTGGCAGACCCCGATCGCAACTATCTGTACCAGCAACCAGATACTTGGGGAAAATGGATTCAAAATCTGTTTGTACCCTCGGTGGAAGTCAATCCGGTGTGGTTAATTGTAGGGATGGCCGGTTCGTGGTTAGTGCATAATTTCCGCAATCTCACCTCGGTACTGTTATTTAACGATAAATCTGTTGATTACGTACCGGCTGCCTTTACAGTTAGTCCTAAAGATAGATTGAGAATCGCATTTGAATGTCTGGGAATTTTAGGCATTCATGCGAGCATTTTATTCTACCTAAATTTTCATCCCCTCAAAATCGCCCTCGCCTACTTTTTGCCGATCGCAATTGGTCATGCAGGCGCAATGTTTTACATCTATACCAACCACATGGGTTGCCGGATGACCGCCATTAATGACCCGCTGATCAACAGTGCTTCTGTGCGGGTTCCTAAAATATTTGACCTGCTGCACTTGAATTTCTCTTACCACACAGAGCATCATATTTTCCCCAGCATCAACTCAGACTATTATCCGATGGTGCAAGAGTTGTTGCAAACTCACTATCCCGATCGCATGAATTTAATCGATGCTGGCGACGCTTGGCGGTTTCTGGTGGAAACACCCCGGCATTATCAAGATGAAGTTACCTTCACTGATTCCTCTGGAACAATGTCTGTAAATTGCTCGATTGTTGAAGAGTATAAAAACTGAGAATTCGCATTGGAGACACATCTTTAACCATGCTTAAGAACAGGCTTTCCGGCCTGTTCCACAAACAATGAATTTTATTTTTGGGAGTAGGGGTTGGCGAGACGCCCAACCCCAAAAATAAACTCCTATATACTGATGCTATTTAGGACCAACGAAGGCTTGAGAGCAAAATAAGGGATTACTCGTTTGTGATTGTTGGCATCAATCTTCTGTTCTGCCATATTCAAATTTTGCTGGAACTGTCTGGCTAAAAGTTGGATCGGGGTTCCCGCAAAAACTTCGTCGAAGCTCATCCGGTAGAGTTCTCGGAAAGATTTATCGTAATAACCCAAACGGTCATATCGATAAGCTGACAAAATAAACAGAATTTGCAGTTGATTGGCCGCTCGTTTGTAGGGAGGAAGCAACCGTAAAATGTCCTTTTCCGTAATCACTTCTAGATTACCCGAAGCGGTAATCCTAGGAATGTCCCGGTAGGCGGCCAAAGGCATATTAGCTGCAAAACTCATGTATTCATACTGGGGAAAATTGACTGCTGAATGCTGCGGGCCACAGGTAAAAATTACAGTTGTGACAATTGCAATTAATTGTTCAACTGTGTCGATGTGGTCTGGCATTCCTTTGACTTTACCGCCGTTATCAGACGCTAATTCTTGAGCCCAGGTTTGCAGTTCCACATCTTGGGCGATCGCCTGATTCGTCGGGTAAAAGAATTTAAGATAGCCCGATACAAAGGTTTCGATCGCATTCCACAGCAGCAATCCATCATCTCGGTAAGGATAGTGAGGCAGTTGATTTGTGTCATCCATGCCCCGATTTTTCAGTTCAGCGGGCAACGCAAATTCATCGAGACTCCACGTACTGCAAGCCTCTCTAGCTATTTCTATTGTCTCAGCCAAGGTGCCACCTAGCAATTCATCGACGGGCCCGCCGGGATTGATCAATCGAGAACGTGCCAGATCGTTGTTGGTCAACATAAAGCGAAAGTGCGGTTTCAGCAGCAGGCTAAGCGGGTGATTTTTAGCCAACTGTCGGGCGGTGACGATCGCAATTGGTTCCATCACCAGATGAGTTCGACCTAAATGCGAGCTCATTTCATGGTGATTGGCATCTGCTACTTGCACGCAGAGTTTCGCAAACAGCCAATCGACAGGAGGATCGAATGGGGTGTAGACATGGCTATCTGGCGTGGGATCTAGTTGAATGGCGATCGGTGTCATTTCACCGCGATCGCGAATTCCCGTCCACCGCCAAGCGAAAAAAGCTCGCGGTTTCGGCAAGAATTTTCTGCCTTTTTCATAGCTTCCGCCTCCAACGAGAGCAGGGGCGCGATAGTGTTGGTCAGTACCTGTGTAATCGGCAACGTAAATGTTTTTTTGCTGCAACTCTTGCTGCAGATCGAATAACGGGTGGAAACCGGAAATTTGTGCCAGTGTTTGTGCCCGAGGATCGCTGGCATCTAACAGGCGAAGCACCATCGGATTTGCTCCAGACAGGCGCTGTTCTGCAAAAGAGCGATCGGTTTGGTAAATTTTGGCAACTCCAGGTAGCGGCAGCCAAGTAAAAAAGTCTTCATAGTCTTGGAGTTCGTCGAGAGGATCGAGAAAAGTTCTCGAATCGGCGGCCAGCATATTTGCCGGAAGTTCCGATGTTGCTAATATCCGTTCTGCAAGATACTTGCTCGAAAAATTTTCGACGGCAGGCACATCTTTCAATAATGCCAAAGGTGATAAACTCTCATAGTCAAACTGATAAGCTTGTTGCTGGCGATTCAAGGAATTGCGGCGCTGTTCTTGGTTCGGATCGTCTTGAGGAAGAGAAGGTCTCATAGTGTCTACCATTGTATAAATCAACCCTTTTGTGGTAGTAAAAGAGCGGAGATCATCACTACCGATCGAGGAGGGAATTTAAAAAGTATTGTGCAGGCTCACGCTTGATATAGGTCTTATTCACCGATCGATAATCTGATTCGGGACTTTTTTTAAAATCAGAAAAATTCCTCAAAAGAAGGCAACACTTTTCGATCGCCCTAAATCTAGGTTGAAACCTTTCCTTCTCCCGATAAGTAGCTCGCACTCAAGAACCCCGACTGCTTTGAGAATTCGGGGTTCGGGGTGTTCGGTTTTGTGAGCTGGGTCTTGATTAGCGGTTAGGCACGAACCATTAAATATTGACCGTTGCCGTTATATTGGCCGTCGCAACTCGCGAAATTAGCCACAAACCAAATCAGATAAAACCGCCAGCTTCGCCGAAATTTGGCATAGTCGATGCCGTAGTCTAAATCTTTAACTATTGCCTGAGAATCCTCAAAGTTTTTCAGCCAGTTAGCAAAGGTTGTGGAGTAATTATATCCGTTGAGATACCAGTTTTTTATGGTTTTGAGGTCTTTGTTGTGGCTGGAACATCGTATTTCCAGTAACGACCGTGGGGAAAAATGTATTTGTGGGTGAAAACGCTGGATATATTGTTGGGAGTGCGAACTGTGATGATGTGAATGAAAACTTTGCCGTTATCTGTGAGGAAACAGGCGAGCTTTGGGCAAGCTTGCGTTAAATTACCTACATGACAAAAAACGCCTATGGAGAGGATTTTGTCAAATTTTGCCTCAAATTGGGCGTCGTTCAAATCGCCTTCATATAATACCAATTCACTAAGCTGTTGTACACCTAATTTGACAGTCAATTTTTCTACAATTATTGTGGAACGGGCAGGAGAGCTCGTCTCTGGATTCAATTTAAATGCGTAGCAGCTTATGAACCTGCACTTAATATCGCTTCAAGGATATAGTCCCAACCACAGAGAGATAAAACTTCTTCCTTCGTGAGAGATTTGATAATTATATTTACCTGTTCTTTGAGTTTATCTAAACTCGAATAGTTTTCCCAATTGAGGTCTTTTTTTGTAGGTTGCCACAAGATTTCAATCGGATTCACTTCAGGACTATAGGTAGGTAAATATATTGGCATTACCTGGTCATGCCAATCTAATAACAGAGCTTTATGAAAGCTACCCTTATCCATGATAATTAGATTGAAATAGTCTGAGTAGTTTTGAGCAAGTCCCTTGAAAAAATCTTGAAAGCAGTTGTGATCTATCTGAGAAACTTCTTGATAAAATTGTTCACCGGGGGATGGATCTACAACTTCCTAAACATAGAATGTGCCTCGATTATATGGCTTTTTGCCGACGGCTTTTATCCCCTTCAATGTAATCATCCTGCCTGCAGAGTAATCAATCCAAATCTACTCGCGTTCTGACACCATATCCTTACAGGCTGTCTTATTTAAAAAAATTTAATCATTGCTTTGAGCGTCTCCCACTGTTTGTTTTTGAAATTTGTCTGTGCAACTTCGTTTACCTTATTGCTTTGGGTTTTGGGACTTTGAGGTAAGATTTTAATTTATAATGAACGAGGTCATGTACGACTTTATAGCTCACTGGGATTCCGCATTCTTTTTCTAGCCAGATCTGTAATTGACCATAACTTGTTTCCCCCTGTGGTTCTGGCAGTTTTTTGATTAATTTTTCTCTCACGGAGGGTGGTATATGTGGACTTTTCCCGGGAGCTTTTTTAACTGTGAGTAATGAGGTTATTCCACCTTGTTTGTAAGCTCTTAACCAACGATATATTGTTGATTCGTCTGGAGCGGTGCATCGTGGCTAATTCTTCTCTTGTTTTGAGTTTTTTGGTGGCAATCCAGTATAATAGCAGTAATTTTTCTTTACTTACGGAGGTTATAGCCCGTTCGAGTCGATGCTCTAGTAGAGCACGGCGGAAATAAACAGACCCTATTCGTGGGAAAATAAATAGTCGGCTTAAAAACCGTTTCGGCGAACGTATCAAGGAATCACGGTGTGCCTAAGTTAACTCCTAAAACATTAAATTTAAGCGATGACGAGCGGACTCAACTTCAACAGTTGAGCGACAGACACAACACGCCACAACAGATTGCCTGACGAGCGAGAATAATTCTCATGGAATCTGATAGCCAAAACCATAGTGAAATTGCCCGAAGTTTAGATATCAATAGGCAAATGGCTCGTGAAGGGGCGAAATCGATGGCTGGAGACCGACGGCAAGGACTTATCGATTTTGCAAAGATTACAATATCTAGAGCGTGTGGGTGCACCCCGGGGGAACGCATCTTATTGAACACTGTTCATCAGTGGTGAGTATATTTTGAGATAAATTCACCATTCTTAGAAGCTACAGATACACTTTGTAATGACTTTTGTAAGAAAATAGGAACTGATTAATGGTAGTTTTTACGCTTGTGCTAATTTTGAGACAATAAAAATATTACAACCACTGTTTACAGGTTGTATAAGAGTTACTAATGACTTATTTATAAGAATTTAGTTAACTGTAACAGCGAGGAGCTTAGTCAAATATTCATCATCCCACCCGGCTCGAAGTCGCTTATTTTTGGCTCCGGTTTTTGAGGTTTTTTCTGGCTTCAACCGATTGATCGAGATGTGTCTAATCATAGCCAACTTTTGCGGAGCATTATCTTTTATAATCCGACAATCATCTTCCCGAAAACCCACATCTAATACCCAATGTAAAGAATTTTCAATTCCCCAAAGGCTACGCACTGATTCACCAAGATGAGAGAGCCTCATTTGGTAAACTACTAATGTAATAACCAGTTTCAATAGTTATTTTTCCCTTCACCCTTCTCACGGATTCTATCAACCCTATAGTGTGAAGTTTCTACCATTGATTGTCGGATAGATCGGCTCTTAGATGTCACTTAACATGGTTGTGATGTCGAATTTATGAGCGACCCTGATTACTCTCTTTAGTTGTCGAATGAGTTGTATGTGTAAATCCAGAAAAGCCTTGTCTAATTGCTTGCTTAAACAACTATTCTACTCGAACAGACAGGGAGGCTTTGTTCTTTTTTAAGGTGATTCCACAATTTCTTTATTGTTCGACAATTGACTTCACAATTGACCTCTGACATCCCCGGCCATCAATAATGACAATGCTTCCCTTTAATTCTAATACTTTGACTAAAGCTGGAATAGCGGTGATTTTTATCTTATTTTTTATCAACCTTAACTTGTCCTAAAACTAATCTTTGACGGGTCGCCCAAGCACTGACCCTATGAATGGCTTTTTGCTCTCATTCCCGCTCGTAAGAATGGCGAAGAGTTTGGGCATCAATTGCGATTACTTCTCCGGGATTGAAGCAACTAATAGATTTAATTCTACTCAAAAAACATTTGTGAAATTGCTCCGGGTTGAGGCGAGAAAATACTCGTGCAATTGTGTCAGGTGAGGGTATGGCCTTCGGCAATTCTAAAATTTTATTTAACCATTCGTATTGAGCGGCGCGCGTAACTTTCGATATCCACCCCTGGATCAGCACCGCCAATCACAGCACAAATTGAGATGGTAATAATATCAATTAATTAATAATGTTTCCTCCGCTCAATTCTGGGATATTCTACGTCACGCAAATGGTCGGCAATGGTGATTTCAGGTTTGAGTGTCCGGCAGGGTAAACTCTAATTAAATGTTTTGGATGTAGTCAATAATTATTCTCCAAGATACCAGATTCTGTTAACATAAATTTTAGATGGGTTCGCGCTGAGTTCAACCCAATTAAATACCGCCGGAATTATATAGCAACCGCCAAGACGGTTAGGATGTTCTTATATCAAATCCGCCATTCATCGGAATTATTCATTTCTCTGTTCTCTCCCTCTGCGTTCTCTGCGTCAAGAGCGGTTAAATCATTCCGATGCCACCGGAATTGATATTAATTGCTTAAACCCTGGCTATTATTGCTTCTTCCTGCTTTTTACCCGATCGCGAACTCGAAGGGCATTCTTCCTTCTTCCTTCTAATCTAAATCCCGCCTCCTTTCCCACGCCAGTGCTGCTTGGAGTTTCGGACTCGCCCCCTCCGTCTGCTTCACTTTGCTTTGAGCCGTCCACAAACGGAATATATTGTTACCCGAAGCCGCGCATTTGCATATACCTGCGGACTGAAATCAAAGAAACTTTATTTATATCCCTGGAATGAGTAAATCATCGAGAGATTACAGCATGATTAAATAGAAACGCAATACCGTACCTGCGCTGTTGATAAATTCTCAGCAACTACTTTTGTCAAAATTGCTTTGAGAAATTAATTTACTCTAAAAACTGTTAGCAGCAGCTCAGGTTCCTCAACCTCGCCAGAACACACCCTACCTATAATCCCGACAATTCGGAGCGGCAATGAACACAATCAAACCCGAACCCCAAAGATCGCGCTTCATGGCTCTGCTGCTGACAACGCTGCTGACCTTTCCCTTTGTGAGTGCTTGCGGTTCTAGCCAGCAAAATTCCGCTCCCCCGCCTCCTGTTGACAACACTCGCGCTGGAGGAGTGCAAACTAATCGCGCCTCTACTCCTTCCCCACAAGCCAAAAAAGGACTGAGCAATGCTCAAAAAGTAGGGATTACTTTAGCAGGAGCAGCGGCCCTTTACTACATCTACAATCAGCACAAAAATAAACAAGAAAAGGGGCCGCAGGGAAAACATTACCTTTCCAAAAACGGTCGGGTGTACTACCGCGATGCCCAGAATCGCGCGGTCTGGGTAACGCCCCCGCCTGAAGGAATAAAAGTTCCGGAGTCCGAGGCAGCGCGTTACCGCGAATTCCAGGGGTACAACAACCAAAATACCGGTCGAGACCTTACTACCTTGCCGGAAGCTACAAGTCCTGTTCCCGCACAGTAGTCTAAGCATTTGAGATTTTAGATTGCAGGTTCCGTGACTTTCAATTAAATCTGGGATTCCCAATCTAAAACAGTCGTTTTTCAGCACATAAAAAAGAGGAACTTTATCATGGTAGACGGATTTTTGCGGAAGTTAAAAGATGCGATCGTCGGGCCAGACAGCGAGCAACTCGATCCTGACGGCTATTACGAAGATGCCTCAAATCCCGGACAGTTCGGCAACGTGACTCCAGCCAGCCAAGACCCCTACGGCGACCCGGCTGAGTACGGACAGTACGGCAACGTGACTCCAGCCAGCCAAGACCCCTACGGCGACCCGGCTGAGTACGGACAGTACGGCAACCTGACCCCGGCCAGCCAAGACCCCTACGGCGACCCCGCTGACTACGCCGGTACCGACTACGGACAGTTCGGCAACCTGACCCCGGCCAGCCAAGACCCCTACGGCGACCCCGCAGACTACGTAGCGGATGCTGGAATGTTCGGCAATGTGATCCCGGCCAGCGAAGATCCCTACGGCGACCCGGCTGATGAGGAAGGGTTTAGTTAAGTCAGTTAGCTAGAAAAATTACCTGGTAAGCAACAGCACCCCTACGGGGGTGTTTTTTTTGTTGAGAACTAGCAGCATACAGCACTTGCGGATGTTATGAGGTACAGTAGCAGCAATTAGTAAACCAGTTTTTAAGATGTTTCGGATTAATTAAGTCAAGAGCCACAGCAATTATCGTGTCAACCATTTTAGTGCTGCTTGGTGAAAACTGGATCAATAAAGATTTGAGTTGCGACCACCATAATTCAATTGGATTAAAATCCAATACGGTTCAGTTAAGGCTTAAACTGTGGTAAATTAGGTATTGTATGCCAGAAGTGTTGAATGATAGGAAAAGATTGCTAAAATTGGCCCAATAATGTATAATTGCAGAGTTATAAATTATTAATAATCAACTGAAATGCTATTTTCTAACTTCCCCAAAATTGTCAAACGGTATCTCGCCCATTTACCCAAAGATGATTATCCAGTTTTAGATAGCTTCACATTTGTCTCCTGCTGGCTAGGGTTTAGTTTTGACCAAAGTCTGGATACTATGCGTTCCCTATTTTCCCGTTTAAACAGTCGAGATATTTCCCTAGATATATCAACTTTTTCCAAGGCTAGTAAGCAGAGAGATATTGATGTTTTTGTAAAAATATTTGAAAGATTACAAGCCGATATAAAACGTCAATTAATTAACAAAAATTGTCTCAGCTTATTCCCTTTAGATTCAACGATAGTTACCTTGACAAGTAAATTACTATGGCAACAGGAATACCATCAAGTAAAATTATTTGCTGGAACGGACAATGAACGGGGAATAATTGATGGAGTACACATTCATTTTGGTCAAGGTCATGGGGAGCATAACACTTATGCGATGAGTAGAAATACTCACCAATACTATGTCCCTCATTAGTCCATAATTAAATATG
>NZ_JAUBOV010000105.1:0-20409 GCF_036700405.1 Microcoleus sp. T3_D1 | reverse complement strand
GTATTGTACAATACGCGAGCGGGGACGCTCGCACTACAATAAAAAAAATGCTTTTTACAAAACTGAGATGCTCCCGGCAGTCAGGACTTTAAATCCAACAATCCGCTCGTTTTGAGCTTGGGATTAAACCGGATTTCTTCAGTTACGCCGCGAGCTTTCAGCAGTGCGAAAATTTCATTTTCCACGCGCCGCGCGACATTTTTCAACAATTTATCTTTGGCAATTTCATCGGCGAAGATACCTTCATAATTTGCCGTTTCTTGGGCAGTCATTACAGTTTTGGTGTCGATGGGATCGTTCCATTTGGCAGCATCGGCACCGTTACCTTGGGGTTGGGAACCGTTTTCGGCAATCCAACTTTCTCTAATGCTTTCTAGAATAGTGCGGCTGGGCTTGTCAATAGTTTGGACTTTCAGCCAGTAGCAATATTGGGTTTGCCGTACCAAATGCTGTTTGAGGCTGAGGTAAATGTCGCGAGAATAGCCGACAAATTGCAGGACTTTATCGCTGTCAAAAATCGCGTAAACGCCGATTTTTCCCTGGAGAAAATCGGGCAATTTCCCCTCGGAGTCTATGTAGGGAATGAATTCTAAGCTGGCGAGAGATTGAATGTCTTCTGTCATCCGATTTTAGATTTTAGATTTTAGATTTTAGATTTAACCACAGATTAACCAGCCTTTACCTCAGTCTTGAAAACTCGATAAATTGCACAGAGGCGGCTGGGTTTAAATATTTTGGCTTGGAACATGAAATTAGGGGGGACGTTGACGATCGCAAAATCGCTCGATTGATGATACTTTTCAAATTCCGCAGGCATTCCCTTCGGCGTCTCGCTGCTGTAAGGGACGGGCTGAAAAAGTAACTCGGCAAACTCAATGCGCGAGCATTGCAATTGTAGCGCTATTTGTTTGACAAAGCTTTCACCGGTTAATAAACCGAACAGTGCAGTTTTAGCATCGGGTTCGAGGACAAAACTGCTATCGTAGCTTTCAATAATCTTAAGACCCATTTTCTGTATACTCCTGACAGACGGCGGTGAACGCTTATTGGTTAACTGTTGAGCGATCGACTTAATCCTGAATTTTACCTGAGACTGAGCGTTTTAAACGCAGAAGGTCAATCGATTTTAGATTTTAGATTTTAGATTTTAGATTAAAGAATTGAAGTATTGACTTGCGCGAGATAAATACGTTCGGCTCCTTTATCGGATACAGGTTTTTTATTTCTGGACGGATGAATCACGTGGCGGGTATCCTCGATGCTTGATTGTCAATCGATTTTAGATTAAAGATTAAAGAATTGAAGCATTGACTTGCGCCAGATGAATCACGTGGCGGGTATCCTGGATGCTTTCGGTCAATAAAAATACCACAATCCGGAAATTTTGACAAATAGCCCTGATTTATTTGCCGATCGCTTTTATCATGTCGGTATCGCCATCTATCCGACTACGACGAAAAGGCTATGCAGAAGATTGAAAAAGCATCATTCCCGGCTTCCAGAAGTGCCCCGAACCAGCCGGACTGGCTAGAATTGGTAGAATACGCCTCTGTTGCTGGTTCAGCTATTGGCACGATTGCTGCAGGATTGTCGGGCCAAATTGTCTACGCTGCCGCTCCCTTAACCGCAGCACTCTCGATAAATCTCGCCAATCGCCAGCGTTTCGAGCAACAAATGCAACAAAAGGCAAATTCTGCGATCGCGGACGTACAGGCCTCCGTAGAACCTCGCTCGCAGCAAGTTCAGATACTACCTGGAGAACCTGCGGAACTCTACACCGCTGTCTCCGACTTGCAGCAAAAACTCCTGGGCTTGGAATCCGGCGTCATCGCCGAGGTACAAGCTGCCGTAGCCTCCCTCGAACGCCAAGCCCAGGCGCTGCCTGCAGATTCTCAGGATTTCCACACGCAACTGTCAGATTTGCAGCAAAAACTCCGCATTTTGGAAAATAGCGCCCTCAGAGAGCATGATTGGGAAAATGTCAACGTCCGATTTTTATTGATGGGCGAACAGTTAACTGAAGTTAAAACTATTACGGCTCAGTTACAGGAGCGATCGAACGAAGTAGACTTGGATACAATCCAAGGTTCTCTCAAGCAATTGCAGGATTTGCTCGATCGACCCACAATAGACACAGGGATGCTGCAAACCGAGATTCAGAATTTGCAGCAGCAAGTGTCCGAGTTGCAGAGACAAAATCAAGAAATTGTCAAGCCTTATTTGCAGCGTCTGACTCGCGCCGTGAAGAAACTGAGTCAGTAGTCAACTGTCAACTGTCAACTTCAACTGTCAACTGTCATTGTAGCCATAACCTTGTTCCCAGGCTCTGCCTGGGAATACATACCCGGAGGCTCTGCCTCAATTACCAATTACCCGTTAATAAATTTTTGCCAAGCTTGCCAGAAAACATAAATCGATAACACTGCCAAGAGCGATCGAAAAGCTAAACTAACAATACGATCGGGCAATCTCGGCAAAAACCGCGTGCTCACCTGCGCGCCCAACAAACCGCCGCCGCCAAGAATTAACCCCACAACCCACAAAACATTCCCGCGCGCCGCGTGTCCCGCCGTCGCCGAAATTGCCGTGATGACGATGACGCCCAAGCTGGTTTGAATTGCGGTTTTAATGCTTTCTCCTAACAGCAAAATTTGCAGGGGAACCATAATTACGCCGCCGCCTACGCCGAACAAACCCGCTAATAAACCCGCCGCACTGCCGGTAGCAATTTTAGCAAAAGTTGGATGGAATATAATATTTGAATTATTGGGTAATTCGTGATTGGTAATTGGTAATTGAGCATTTTCTCCTTGTCCCGCTTGTCCTCCCAGTTCCCCTTGTTCTACTTCCGCTTTCTTCTTAGCTGTCAGGCGCTTGCGAACTTCAATCAAATAAATATTCAGCCACAGCAACAGCCCAAAAGTAAGTAACAGCAAGTAAGGCGGAAAAATCCCCGCCAAATAAGCACCGATTTGTGCTGTAAGGACGGCTGGAAATCCAATGCCTGCGACTTGACTCAAGCTGAGGTAGCCCATGCGCCAATTCTGGATGCTGCCAGAAATAGCTGTAATGACGATCGACAAACCGCTAGTAGCAACCGCCTGCACCGGAGCGTAATTGAGAGCCACCAACAAAGGCACGAGCACCGTACCGCCGCCGATACCCAAAAATCCAGCTAGAATTCCGGCAAAAATTCCCGCCGCACCCAACATCAATAATTCAGTGATACTCATTAGTCATTAGTCAGTAGTCAGTAGTCAGTAGTCAGTAGTCATTAGTCAGTAGTCATTAGTCATTAGTCATTAGTCATTAGTCATTAGTCAGTAGTCATTAGTCATTAGTCATTAGTCATTAGTGAACAGTGAACAGTGAACAGTCAACAGTGAACAGTCAACAATCACCAATCAACAATCAAATTTTAAGAATCATTAGTCGTGCCGTCGGGCATAATTGCCCGCCTCAAATCTGCATCGCGGAAGTTAGTTCGATTGAGATTAGCATCAATCAAAACCGCTTCCACCAAAACCGCCCCGCTAAAATTAGACCAGCACAGCTTTGCCCGGTACAAATTAGCACCGCTCAAATTAGCTCTTGCCAGCGTTGACCAACTCACATTAGCAACTCTCAAATTAGCATTGCTCAGATTAGCGTCGGTGAGATTAGCTCCAACCATCGTTACTTGGCGCAAGTCTGCACCAGCCAAGTTGGCCCCGCTCACCATCGCCCCGCTGAGAATTGCCTGATTTAGGTTAGCTCTTTCTAAAAGCGACTCGCTGAGGATGGCATTTGTCAGGTTTACCGCTTTGAGAGTTGACCAACTCAAATTTGCCTTCATCAAATTAATGCGAATCATGCTAGCGTCGGTTAAGTTGGCCGCAAACAAATTCGCTTCGGTAAAGTTGGCTTCGGTCAAATTAGCTTCCGTCAAATTAGCCTTAGTCATGTTGACTTCTCTGGCCATTGATCCGCGCAGGTTGGCTCCCATCAGGTTAGCCCCGCTGAGATTGGCACGGCTCAAATCGGTACCGATGAGATTTGCTTCGCTGAGGTTGGCTTCCGTCAAGTCCACCCCTGCCAATTTCACCTCGCGCAAGTTCGCACCCGTCAGGTTAGCGCCTTTGAGGTTTGCGTCTTGGAAATTCGATCGGGTAAAGTTAGCCTCGCTGAGGTTTACCCCTTTTAAGTCGGCCCCGACGAGGTTAATCTCTCGAAAATTTCTTTCTCCGGCCGCATATTGCCTCAGAATTCGATCGGCCTCCATGTCATTCGCCTCGCAATTTTTTTTAAACGTTAGAGTGATGGGTGTTACCACATCATCCCAGATAACCACGGTATTCACTCTGCACGCTGTAGTATCTGTAGAATTTTTCCCTTGCTTTCGGGACACTGCTGTGCCACTCCCTCTTAAAGGGCCTGACCGAAGAACGAGCCCGCCGGGCCCCCGGCCCCGGCCGTGGGGATAAGTCGGTAGCGGTTTCAACCGCCTGAGCGTGTTTGATATAATTTGAGTAGCAAGTAAGAACAACCATCTACGTGAGGAATCATTCTAGTACGGAGGAATCCCGGCAACGGAGATATCCGCCTTTGATGCGGAATACTTAAAGGGCAAATAATGGCAGAGTGAGGAGCGTACCTATCTGGCTTTTGTGGTGGACAAAGACAAGCGAAAAAAAAATTGAAAGTAAGCGCAATTGCAACACCGCTGGTGCTGGTAGTTGTTTTGAGCGTCTAGGGGGACTTTTGCCTGTCCCTTTCAAGTTCGTCTTGAAGAATCCCCCGGCCCCGGCCGTGGGGAGTGTCAAAAATATCAACGCTTCTGAGAAAATTAAAATAGCGTAAAACTCTCGGCACTGGGCAGTCAACAGCCAGCAGCAAAGAAAAACAGACAACAGACAACAGAGAAAGGAAATTTTAAAATGCCTGAAAATTTGAGAAGCCAAGCTGTGACTGGGGGCGTGCAGCGCGCGCCCAACCGAGCAATGCTGCGGGCAGTCGGTTTTGGTGACGGCGATTTCACTAAGCCGATTGTGGGGATTGCCAACGGGTACAGCACAATTACGCCCTGCAATATGGGATTGAACGACCTCGCTTTGCGGGCTATTGCGGGTGCAAAGGAAGCTGGGGCGATGCCGCAGATGTTCGGTACGATTACTATCAGCGACGGGATCTCGATGGGAACTGAAGGGATGAAATATTCTCTGGTGTCGAGAGATGTGATTGCGGATTCGATAGAAACTGTTTGCAACGGCCAAAGTATGGACGGGGTGCTGGCTATCGGCGGTTGCGATAAAAATATGCCGGGGGCGATGATTGCGATCGCCCGCATGAACATTCCTGCTATTTTTGTTTACGGCGGCACGATCAAACCAGGACACCACAACGGACAGGATTTAACCGTTGTTAGCGCTTTTGAAGCCGTCGGCCAATTCAGCGCGGGCAAAATTGACGAAACAGAACTCAATGCAGTAGAACAAAAAGCTTGTCCGGGTGCGGGTTCTTGCGGCGGAATGTTCACGGCAAATACGATGTCGAGCGCTTTTGAAGTGATGGGCATGAGTTTGCCTTATTCTTCGACAATGGCTGCTGAGGATGCCGAAAAAGCTGACAGCGCTGCCGAATCTGCAAAAGTGCTGGTGGAAGCTGTCCGCAAACAGTTGTTACCGAGCCAAATTTTGACACGAGCGGCCTTTGAAAATGCGATCGCGGTCATCATGGCAGTGGGCGGTTCAACCAACGCTGTGCTGCATTTATTGGCCATTTCAAATGCGATCGGCGTTGAGTTGTCCCTCGACGATTTTGAAACTATTCGAGCAAAAGTACCAGTGCTGTGCGACCTCAAACCCAGCGGCAAATACGTAGCAACCGATTTGCACAAAGCCGGCGGCATTCCTCAAGTAATGAAAATGCTGCTAGAAAAGGGTTTGCTGCACGGAGACGCGCTGACAATTACCGGTCAAACAGTTGCTGAAGTGTTAGCAGATATTCCAGCCGAACCCCGCACCGACCAAGATGTCATCCGCCCTTGGAACAACCCGCTTTACGCCCAAGGACATTTAGCAATTCTCAGGGGAAATCTGGCAACAGAAGGAGCAGTTGCTAAAATTACTGGCGTTAAAAAACCGCAAATTACCGGCCCGGCGCGGGTATTTGAATCAGAAGAAAATTGTTTGGAGGCAATTTTAGCGGGCAAAATTCAAGCCGGAGATGTGATTATCATCCGCTACGAAGGGCCCAAAGGCGGGCCGGGAATGCGCGAAATGTTAGCACCAACTTCGGCAATTATTGGCGCCGGTTTGGGCGATTCTGTAGGGTTAATTACTGACGGCCGCTTCTCTGGCGGAACTTACGGCATGGTTGTCGGTCACGTTGCACCGGAGGCGCAAGTAGGAGGCACAATTGCTTTGGTAAAAGAGGGCGATTCGATTACGATTGATGCTCAAAATCGCTTGTTGCAGCTCAATGTTTCTGATGCAGAATTGGAGCAGCGGCGCGCTCTTTGGCAGCCTCCTAAACCTCGCTATACTAGGGGGGTTTTGGCTAAATATGCTAAGTTGGTTTCTTCTAGCAGTATCGGTGCTGTAACTGATTTGGGTTTGGGTTAAAGTAGGAATTTTTGTAACCGCAGATGAAGGCAGACAAACGCAGATAAACCCAGATAAATAAAATCCTATCTGCGTTCATCTGTGTCCATCCCCTGATATCTGCGGTTACAAAATTCCAAATTAACTGCGCTGATTCAAAAAGCGGCCTGCCATCGACATGGCGTCAGTAATATCTACGCCGCCGTCTCTATCTGCATCTAAAGTAGGAATTTTTTTAACCGCAGATGAAGGCAGATAAACGCAGATAAACGCAGATAAAATCCTATCTGCGTTCATCTGTGTCCATCCGCTGATATCTGCGGTTTCAAAATTCCAAATTAACCGCGCTGATTCAAAAAGCGGCCTGCCATCGACATGGCGTCAGTAATATCTACGTCGCCGTCTCCATCTGAATCTAAAAATGTATTCAAAACGGGATTTCCGCCCTGGGCTGGGTTTTGGGCGTTGCTGCCGGTTTTTAGCAAATTCAGCACCAGCGGCACCAAAACAGGTATCATCGCCTGCACTGTGGCGTTATTCAAACCGGTTCTGTGGGCGATATCGTTCACTATCTGCGTCAGTTGGCCTGCGCCGAACAAACTCTGTACCGCTTGCGGATTGGGATTTGTGCCGCTAAATTGGTTGACAACTTGTTGAGCTTGTGCGTCTCCTGACTGCGATCGCACGTTTTGCAATGCCGATCGCACGTATCCGCCCAAAACCGACATTGCTAGCTGAGTCGTGCCCGTATTGACGCCCTGGTTGCTGCTCAACTGCTCTACCGCACCGAGAATGTTGCCCAACTGATTGGGGTTTGCTTGTTGGTTGGGATTGTCGATCGCGCTCAAAATTTGGTCAAATAGTCCCATAATTTTCGCTCCGTACAGTGATTGCTCAACTTTAAATTATAGCAACTCCTGTTTTTCAAGATTACCGAAAATAGTTTTGATTTGGGTCTTATCACTCATCTATTGGCGTAGCGACAGCCATTCAAGAAGCAATCTCATACCATTTTAGATTTGATTTAGGGGAGCATCTCCTATTTGTAAAAACACTTCTTCTGGCTCCTTCCTTCTTCCTTCTTCCTCTTTTCTCCTGGCTCCTGACTCCTGACTCCTAACTCCTATTTCTAGCGGAGGGCTGCTTTCATTGAGATGCTCCCGATTTTAGATTTTAGATTGGGAATGAATTATGACCTCAGAGTTGGGATCGCGGGCCTGCACTTGCCTTCTTTTTTGAAACTGGTTTCTCCTCTAACTTCTACTCCATGAATTACGGCGTAGGCGAGATATAACTCCGCTTCAAACATTTCTGCCGCTAATTCATCTTTTTTAAGCTGTTGCCACTTCCATTTAATTTGGTTCATTTGGGAACAATCTTCTGGCAATAAGAAGATATATAACCCCTGCTTCTCCCACTTTGACCATAACTGTTGGACTTGCCTTAATCGGTGTATTAAGCCCTTGTCTTGTACGATTGTGCTGAGCGTCCAAAAGGTTTAACCTAGTCTCTCTCAAGCGTTATAGTTTCCAAGTGATTCGCTGAGAAAATGCCAGAGTTTTTGTTCATTGCTTAATCCCACTACACGAGATATTGCTGGTAGTTTTTTACGCTTAATATCAGAAAATACCCACATGAAAGTAATTAAACGCCTCACAAATTCTCACTTCGGGAAGAGTGTTCTGTATGCTATGTATAATTCACAGTAATCGTCAACAAATTTTATCGTTACGGCGGGTTCTCCGAGATTCCACTTACTCCAGTAAATGGTTGAGGACACTTCCTGTTTTTATCATCTCATGAAAGTGATGAAAGAGCGTTACCTGAGAGTTACAGAATTTCCCTAAGTCATTTCCGATAAAAGCGAACAGTAAGTAAATATAATATTTAAAGAATGTCGTGCATCTAAGTAATTCTTCTCCGTACTAGGGATCGCCCCACGCTACGCTATCAGCTCACGTAAGTGTTTAAGGGGAAGTGTTTAAAAAAATAATCAGCAATAAAATCCTATAAAATCATGTTCATTCGTACTACGGCTCTCACTCCAATAGAACTCAAAACTGCCATCATCCGGGAGCCCTTGGTGGTTTCGCCCGATACGACGGTGATGGATGCGATCGCCCAAATGAGCGGCGTGCGATCGCTCTGCAACACCGCTAGAACGGCGGATGGTCAACTCGAAGACCTCCACATAGAGGCGCGATCGAGCTGCGTGTTGGTAGTGGAAAACGAGCAAGTGGTCGGCGTACTGACCGAGCGAGACATGGTGCGGCTGAGTGCCCAGCAGCGTTCCTTGGAGAATTTGGTGCTCCGGGAGGTGATGACACACCCCGTCGTCACCTTCCGCGAGTCCGCCTTCACCGATTTATTTTTTGCGATTAATCTGCTCCAACATCACCACATTCGCCATTTGCCCATCGTGGACGAGCTCGATCGCCTAGTGGGCCTAGTGACTCACGAAAGTCTGCGCCAAATATCTCGACCCCTCGACTTGTTGCGGTTGCGTATGGTAGCAGAAGTGATGACCCGCGAAGTGATTTGTACTGCGCCAGATTCTTCCCTACTGGCGATCGCCCAACTTATGGCAGAGCATCGCGTCAGTTCCGTGATGATTGTACACCCAGGCGGCATCTCTACTGAACCGCTACAAATGCCAGTGGGGATTCTCACCGAGCGGGATATTGTGCAATTTCAGGCCTTGGGCTTGAACATGGAAACCTGTCGGGCTGAGGCGGTGATGAGTACACCAATTTTTAAGGTTAAGCCAGAGGAGTCGCTCTTGACTGTGCAGCAGATCATGGAGCAGCGATCGATCCGTCGGTTGGCGGTGACAGGGGAACAAGGGGAGTTACTGGGTATTGTCACCCAGACCAGTTTGCTGCAAGCCCTCAACCCGCTGGAGCTATACAAACTGGTCCAGAAGTGGGAAGAGAAGGTGGTGCGCCTAGAGGCGGAAAAGGTGGCGCTGCTGGCAAATCGCAACCTTGAGCTCGAGCAACAGGTGGAAACTCGGACAGCCGCTCTCAACACCAAGGTACAACGAGAGAAATTACTCGCAGACTTGGCCACCCAAATTCGCTCGTCCCTAAGCCTGCAAACGATTTTGGATACGACTGTGCAGCAGGTGCGGCAAGTGCTCGGCTGCGCTCGCGTCAATATTTGGCGGTTTGAAGCCGATCGGGAAATCGTTGTCGTGGCAGAATCCACCGACTCGTCCCTGTCTCTGTTGGGCCAACGGGTCAATGATACCTGCTTTAAGCAAGACAATCCTGAGATTTATCGTCAAGGACATGTTCGCGTCGTACCAGATATCTCCACAGCCAACATATCAGACTGTCATCGGCAGATGCTGATCCGCCTCCAGACAAAAGCCAAAATTTTGGTGCCGCTACTGTGTGGCGATGAGTTATGGGGCTTGCTCAATGCCAGCGAAAGCCAGCACGCCCGCGACTGGCAACCGGAAGAAGTCGAACTGGTACAAGCCTTATCAGTGCATCTGGCGATCGCCATTGGGCAAGCCACGATCCACCAAAAATTGCAGAAGGAACTAATCAAGCGACAGCGGATCGAAGCCACCCTGATCGAGAGCGAAGAACGCTACGCCGCCCTTGCGGCAGCCGCTCCGGTGGGGATTTTTCGCACCGATGGGGAGGGGCTATGCACCTATGTCAACGATCGCTACTTTCAGATCAGCGGACTCACACCAGGAGCCACTATCGGACAGGGATGGCAACGAGGAGTGCACTCCGACGATCGCCATTGGGTCATTGCCAAATGGGAGCAATTCATCCAAGGTAACGACTCTTTTGAACTCGAATATCGCTTTCAACGTCCCGACGGTGAAGTAACGTGGGTTTATGGGCAGTGCGTCCCCGAACTCGATGCCAATGGACATCGGAGCGGCTATATAGGCACCATTACCGACATTAGCGATCGCAAACGAACAGAAGCCTCCCTGCAAGAGAGCGAAGAACGCTACGCCACCCTAGTGGAAGTCGCACCAGTGGGGATTTTCCGCACCGATCCAGTGGGCAACTGCATCTATGTTAACGATCGCTGGTGTCAGATCGGCGGACTCACCCCAAAAGCCGCCATCGGGGAAGGATGGCGGCAAGGGCTGCACCCCGAAGATCGCGACTCGATCGCCCTCGAATGGCAACAATCTGCCCAAGAAAATCGCCCTTTCCGGCTCGAATATCGCTTTCAACGTCCCGACGGTGCTGTGGCTTGGGTATATGGGCAGTCCGTTGCCGAACTGGATGCAGACGGGCAAATAGTGGGCTATGTAGGCGCTATTACAGACATTAGCGATCGCAAACTTGCCGAAACCGCCCTGATCCAGAGCGAAGCCCAGAGCCGAGCCATATTAGCAGCAGTTCCAGACTTCATGTTTCGCATGGGTGCCGATGGTATTTATCGGGGGAGGGTGACAGCCCATCGTCCGCTCGACTTCCTGGGTACAGATTTCGATAGGCCTGGTGTGGCGATGGCGGATCTTATTTCAGGAGAAATTGCGACCCGACATCTACACCACCTAGAGCAAGCCTTACGCACAGGAGAACTGCAAGTTTATGAACAGCAGGTGCACATTGGCCCGCGCCTGCAATATGAAGAGGTCAGAGTTGTCAAGAGCGGCGAAGATGAAGCCTTGTTTATGATTCGAGACGTTACGGATCGCAAACAGGCCGAGCGACAACTGTACCAATTAAACCAACAGCTAGAAGCAAAAGTCGAAGAACGCACCCAAGAGCTTTGGCAAGTCAACAGCCTGCAACGCGCCATCCTCGATGGTGCTGATTACTCCATCATCTCCACTGACCTAACTGGCATCATCCAGACCTTTAATGCTGGAGCCGAAAGGATGCTCGGTTACAGTGCGGCAGAAATAGTGGGCAAAGTCACGCCTGCACTCATCCATGATGCAAACGAGGTAATTGACCGGGCATCCTCACTATCTGCCGAACTAAGGCAACATATTCCCCCCGGCTTTGAGGTTTTTGTTGCCAAAGCACGCCAAGGTATTCTCAGCGAAGAAGAGTGGAGCTATATCCGCAAAGATGGCTCTCGATTTCCTGTGTCGCTATCCATCAGCACCCTCAAGGATGTCAATCAACAAATTATCGGCTTTTTAGGCATCGCCAAAGATATTAGCGATCCCAAACGTGCAGAAGCAGAACTACAGAAAGTATCGGATCGCCTCGCTTTGGCGCTCAAATCAGGGGCGCTCGGCTGTTGGGAATGGGACATTGGACAAAATACCCTGTTTTGGGATGAGCGGATGTACGAACTCTATGGAGTCACTAAATCCTCTGATAGTCGTTTGGTCTACGACATTTGGGTAAACGGGCTACATCCTGATGACCGCAACTCTAACGACACATTGATCCGCCAAGCCGTATTAGGACAGGCAGAATTTGATACTGAATTTCGAGTGTTGCATCCCGATGGCAGCATCCACTTTATTAAAGCTTATGGAGTGGTGGCGCGAGATGCCCAAGGCAATCCCCAGAGCATGATTGGGGTTAACTTTGATATTAGCGATCGCAAACAAGCTGAACTCGAACGACAGCAGTTAATTCAAGAATTATCAGCCTTTAAACAGGCCTTGGATCAGTCTGCCGTTGTGGTCATTACCGATCGCGAAGGGGTGATATCCTACGTCAACGATCGCTTCTGTGCGAGGTCTGGCTACTCCCGCGATGAACTCATGGGCAAAACCCATCGCCTAGTCAACTCTGGCTATCATCCCCCTGCATTTTTCCAAGATTTGTGGCAGACCATTACTAGCGGTCAGGTTTGGCGCGGTGAAATTTGCAACCAGGCAAAAAACGGTAGCCTGTACTGGGTTGCCAGCACCATTGTCCCCTTTTTGGACGAAGGCGGGCGACCTTTTCAGTATCTAGCCATTCGCTTCGACATTACCGATCGCAAGTTGGCCGAAGCCACGCTTCGGCAGGAAAATACTTTCCGTCAACAAATTGTAGAAAACATGACAGAAGGGCTGTGCGTTTTCCATCAAGTTGAGGAGTTTCCCTTTGTCCGCTTCACAGTCTGGAATCAGCAAATGCAAACGATTACGGGTTACACCTTAGAAGAAATTAACCGTCTGGGGTGGTATCACAGCTTGTACCTGAATGATCAAGAATCTCAAAAACAGACGATCGCCGACCTGAAAAAGATGCGACAAAGGGGCAACTTCATCGCTCAGGAAAGGGAAATCCGGCGCCAAGATGGACTGTGCCGCACTATCTCCTTTTCCATCTCTATCCTATCGATGGATGATGAACATCTCTATGTGCTTTGCCTGATCCAAGACATTACTGAGCGTCAACAGACAGAGCGAGAAAATGGCCTGTTGAAAGAACGCCTCGAATTTCTTCTAGCCTCCAGTCCCGCCATGATCTATAGCTGTAAGCCCTATGGCGACTATGACGCAACCTTCATGAGCAAAAATATCGAAGCCATTTTGGGCTACACAGCAGAAGAATTTTTATCGACACCTGGGTTCTGGGCTAACCATCTTCACCCAGAAGATGCCCCTAGAGTTTTTACACATATATCGGCTCTCTTTGAACACAATACTCATCAGCATGAATATCGATTTTTGCATCGCGATGGTCACTACGTTTGGCTACGGGATGAGCTGCGTCTGCTGCGAGATATCGAAGGCAAGCCAATCGAGATTGTTGGCTATTTTGCAGATATTAGCGATATCAAACAAACCGAAGAAACCCTAAAAATACAACTGGCGGCAATTGAGGCGGCGATCGACGGCATTGCGATTATGCAAGGAGAGACCTACCTCTATGTGAATCAAGCCCATCTAACACTGTTTGGCTACGAACATCCCCAAGAACTGCTGGGCAAAACCTGGAAACTTTTGTATTCCCAACAGGAGTTAGAACGGTTTGAGCGGGAAGTCTTTCCGGTGCTGGGGCGCGATCGCGCTTGGGAGGGAGAGGCGATCGCCACCCGCAAAGATGGCTCTACCTTTGCCGAAGGGCTATCCCTCACCGTCACAGAGGATGGATTATTGATTTGTGTATGCCGGGATATCAGCGATCGCAAACAGATCGAAGCCCAATTAGCAGAGAGTGAAGCTAAATTCCGGCGGCTGGTAGAAGGGGCTAATGATTTGATCTGGTCATGCGAACCCGATGGCATACTCACTTATTTGTCACCGCAATTCAAGACCATGTTTGGCTGGGACGAGAGTGAATGGATTGGTAAGCCGTTTAGTTCTCTGGTGCATCCAGACGATCGCCCTTTGGTGGTGACTGATTATCGGGAGAATATCAAATTTGGTAAAAAGTCAAGTGATTATGAGTTCCGAGTTCGCCACCGAGATGGCAATTATGTCTGGGTGAGAAGCAGTCCCACACCCGTTATAAATGCTGAAGGGGAATTGATTAGCATCCAGGGAATTTTATCGGATATCAGCGATCGCAAACAAGCTGAACTCGCCAGGGAAAGCAGTGAAATCCGCTTCCGCCGGGTGTTTGAGTCCAGTGTGAGCGGCATGATATTTGCCGATTTTCAGGGGAACATTATCGATGCCAACGATCGCTTCTTACAGATGGTTGGCTACACGAGGGAGGAACTAAATGCGGGGCTAATTCATTGGGATGCCATGACCCCCCCCGAATATGCCCACGCTGATGTTGTAGCGATGGAGCGCGTGATGCAGGATGCCTCCAGCGAGCCCTGGGAAAAGGAATACTACCGTAAGGATGGCAGCCGCCTTTCTGTCCTGATGGGAGCCGCACTTCTTCCAGGCTCAGACGCTCAAACTATTTGTGTATTAGTAGACATCACCGAGCGCAAACAGGCCCAGAAGGCTTTGCAGGAATCTCAGCAGTTTCTGCAAACCGTACTCGATACCATCCCGCTTTCGGTGTTTTGGAAGAATCGAGAGTCGGTTTTTTTAGGATGCAATCAGCAGTTTGCCAAAACTCTAGGCTTGGCATCTACGACTGAAAGTATAGGTAAAACAGATTTAGATATTTGCCACGTAGAAGTCGAGGCGAACGATTATTGTGCGATGGATCGGCGGTTAATAGAAACGGGTGAAGCTATATTAGGGCTCGAAGAAACGCTAACCCTACCCAATGGTAAACCAATATTTATCGAAACCCACAAGGCTCCCCTGCGAGACTTCTCAGATAATGTTATTGGTCTGGTAGGCACGTTTCAGGATATCACCGATCGCAAAGAATCCGAAGCGAGATTGCAACAACAAGCAAAACAGGAACGTTTGCTGGGAGCGATTACTAAACGGATGCGATCGTCTCTGCATCTCGACGAGATTCTCAATAGCACTGTTGAGGAAATCCATCAGCTCTTGCAATCAGACCGAACGCTGGTTTATCGGGTTTATCCTGAAGGAGCGGGGGCTGCCATTGCTGAATCTGTTTCGCCAAATACGTCTAAGCTCCTGAATATCCTCTTCCCTGAAGAGGTTTTCCCCGAAGAGAACTACGATCGCTATATCCAAGGAAGAGTTTATGCCCTCAACGATAGGGAAGATGAAAACGAGTCAATCTTACCCTGCTTGGTTGAATTCCTCGCAGAAATCCAGGTCAGAGCCAAACTCGTAGTTCCAATTATTCAGAATCAAATCCTCTGGGGATTGCTGATTGTTCATCAATGCGATCGTCCGCGCCAATGGCAAGAGTGGGAAATCAATTTACTTAAACAAATTGCTAACCAATTAGCGATCGCCATTCAGCAATCTTACCTCTACGAACAGGTACAATCAGAACTGGCTATCCGCAAGCAAACAGAAAAGGCGATCGCTTTACAACTGCAACGGCAGCGAACTTTGGGAGAAATCGCCCAGCAAATTCGCGAATCGTTGGATATTAAGCAAATTTTGGCGACTGTGACACAGCAAGTCAAAGAAATCTTGCAAGGCGATCGGATCATCGTAATCCGGCTATTTGACAATGGCAGAAGTCAAATAGTTGAAGAATCTGTGTTGACCGAGTTTCCCGCGCTCAAAAACCTTCACTGGGACGACCAACTGTGGTCTCAAGAAATCCTCAACCACTATTGCCAGGGCAAGCCCCGTATCGTCCCCGATATAATGACCGATATGGGGACTAATTGCTTGGTGGAATACGCAAGCGTTGGTGAAGTCAAGTCCAAAATGGTTGCACCTATCCTGCAAGAAGTCCGAGGCAGCGAAAGCCATAGAGGGGTTGCCGCTGGGCAAACCAACAAGCTCTGGGGGGTTTTAGTTGTCCATGCTTGCCGAGAAAAGCGAGTCTGGCAAGAGTCTGAAGCGCAACTCCTGCAACAAATTGCTAACCAGTTGGCGATCGCGGTTCAACAAGCTAGCCTATTTGAGCAGTTGCAGCAAGAACTCACCGATCGACAACAAGCCCAGCAGCAACTCACCGAGCGCAACGAACAACTGGCAGTCTCTAACCAAGAGCTCGCCCGTGCTACCCGTCTCAAAGACGAATTCCTCGCCAACATGAGCCACGAACTCCGCACGCCCCTTAACGCCATTCTGGGCATGAGCGAGGGGCTACAAGAGCAAGTATTTGGCATCGTCAACGAACAACAAATCAAAGCTTTACAAACCATCGAGCGCAGTAGCTCTCACTTGCTAGAGTTAATCAACGACATTTTGGATGTCGCCAAAATTGAATCCGGTCAAATGGAGCTCGATTGCACCCCAGTTTCAATCAATCATCTCTGTCAATCCAGTCTGCCATTTATTAAACAACAAGCCCTGCAAAAACGCATCCAGCTAGAGATTAAAGTCCCACCCAATCTGCCCGACTTATTGATTGATGAACGGCGGATGCGCCAAGTCTTGATCAACCTGCTCAATAACGCGGTAAAATTCACTCCTAACGGAGGACGCATCACCCTAGAAGTCAGCCGTCAACAGCGCCGGGCCGACCCAGATTCTGCCGATTCCCCACCCCATTTTTTGGTCAAAGAGACTCTGCGAATTTCTGTCATCGATACAGGTATTGGTATTGCCCCAGAACATATCAACAAACTGTTTCAGCCCTTTATCCAAATCGATGGCGCCCTGAATCGTCAATATCAGGGGACAGGCTTGGGGCTTGCCCTGGTGAAACGCATTGTCGAACTCCACGGCGGGCAGGTGTTGCTCACCAGCACTGTGGGTGTAGGAAGTTGCTTCACGATCGAATTGGAGGGCAGGCACGGGGGCATCGAATTGGAGGGCAGGCACGGGGGCACTGCCCCTACTGGTGCGCCCTCCTCTGTTGCCCTGGAATCCCAGACAGAGCCCCGCATCGAACCCAGCGAACCCGAACAGGGAGGCTCTCCCTTAATCTTGCTGGCGGAAGACAACGAAGCCAATATCACTACGATTTCGAGCTACCTGAAAGCTAAAGGCTATCGCATTCTCTTGGCTAAGAATGGAGAAGAGGCGATCGCCCTGGCCAAGTCGGAAAACCCCAATCTAATTCTGATGGACATTCAAATGCCTGGTATGGATGGTCTAGAAGCTATGCAGCATATTCGCTGCGATCCAAACTTAGTCGATCTGCCGATCGTTGCCCTAACTGCCTTAGCCATGACGGGCGATCGCGATCGTTGCCTTGCCGCCGGGGCCAATGATTACCTCACCAAACCCGTCAAGCTGAAGCAATTGGCAAGCACTATTCAACAACTTTTAGCTTCTAAGTAAGTAAGGATAAGCCGTGAAAATACCATCCGTTTTGATCGTTGACGACGAGCCCAATAATTTTGATGTAATTGAAACCCTCTTGAGCGAGCAGGATTATCAATTGCATTACGCTGCCAGCGGGCAAGAAGCGATCGCATCCCTCGACATATTTGAGCCTGACCTTATTTTGCTGGATGTGATGATGCCAGGAATAGATGGCATCGAAGTTTGTCGGCAAATCAAAGCCATGTCAAAATGGCAAGCCGTTCCCATCATTATGGTGACAGCATTAAACTCAAAATCAGACCTTGCCCGTTGTCTCACTGCCGGCGCTGACGACTTCATTAGTAAACCTGTAACTGCTATTGAACTGCGTGCCAGAGTTCACTCCATGCTGCGAATTAAGCACCAGTATGACGACCTGCAAAACTTACTCAAATTGCGGGAAGATATGGTTAAAATGGTAGTTCACGATTTACGCAATCCCCTGGCTGGTATCTTGCTTGGCTTGGAACTCCTAACAAGCATAGAGTATCCTAGAGAACAACAACAAACCCAACTGGAGAGAATTTACTCCTCAGCACAAGCAATACAGCTATTAATTGATGATTTATTGCAAATTGCTTTACTCGAAGCAGGTGAAAATCGTCTCAATTACACAGAGGTTTATTTGTGCGCTCTCGTAAATTCTGCCATATCAAACTTTGAAGCAATCGCTGCTAAAAAAAATCAGTTGCTGGTCGCTCAGTTACCTGAAGAAACCAGTAGGAAAATCTCGGTTGATGCTACCCTGATACATCGAACGCTGGATAATCTTCTCTCGAATGCCATTAAGTTTTCCCCACGCTATAGTCAAATCATAGTGAATGTAGAATTCCTCACATCTGGCCATGCCAAAATCCAGGTTATCGACTCTGGGCCGGGTGTTCCTGATACATTGCGCCACAAGATTTTTGCGAAATACGAGATTGGAAATCTGATGTCGGATGTCTCTCAAATAGGGTTGGGTTTAGCTTTCTGCAAAATGGTCGTTGAGGCACATGGGGGCGAAATTGGTGTGAGAAGCAACAAACCAAAAGGTGCCATTTTTGAAATCACTTTGGCAGCATAGCTGACGGCTATCACCTGAAATCATAAAACTTTCTAAATTATTGGAGTCCTTACAATTATGTCTCAATTCTCTATCTTAATTGTTGATGATGAGCCGGATAACTTTGATGTGATTGAAACCCTGTTATCGGAGCAGGATTATCAATTGCATTATGCTGCCAGCGGGCAAGAAGCGATCGCATCCCTCGATATATTTGATCCGGCTCTTATTTTGCTGGATGTGATGATGCCGGGAATAGACGGCATCGAGATTTGCCGGCAAATCAAAGCCATGCCAAAATGGCAAGCCGTTCCCATCATTATGGTGACAGCATTAAACAGAAAGTCAGACCTTGCCAACTGTCTAAGTGCCGGAGCCGACGACTTCATCAGTAAACCTGTAAATGCTATTGAAATGCGTGCTCGCGTACATTCAATGCTCAGAATCAAGCAACAGTATGATAATATCCAGAACTCATACCACATCCAAGAAAATATCATCTATGTCTTGGAAAGCACCCTCAATGAGCTGCGTGGCAACTTAGCTTCTAGTCTATCCCACGAACTGAATACGCCACTCAATGGCATTTTAGCCACGATCGGGTTGCTCAAGGACGATATCGAAGACATGGATATCGCCGAAATCCGTGAGATGTTAGGGTGGGCCGATGAATCTGGCCGTCGCCTAGAAAAATTAACGAAAAAATTCCTGATTTATTTAGAATTAGAACTATCCGCAAGTCGCCAGCACAAGATCGAATCTGCCCAAACTCTATTTTCAGCTTCCGCCATTGAAGCCGAGTTGAAATACCAGGCTCAGAGCGTCAACCGTAGCAACGATATGTTGTTCACTCTTGAGGAAGCGGAGCTCGCTCTATCAGAGCGATATCTATCAACGATACTCCATGAATTAATTGATAATGCACTGAAATTTTCCTCACCAGAGACAACCATTAAAGTTAGTAGTCAAGTCGTAGGGGAGATGCTGCATTTATCTGTACATGACTCGGGGCAGGGCATGACAGAAGAGCAAATTGCTAAAATTGGTGCCTTCATGCAGTTTGAGCGCAAGAGCTATGAGCAGCAGGGCACCGGTATCGGCTTAAAAATTGTCCAGAAAATTGTCGAACTGGCAGGAGGAGAGTTCTCAATTACCAGCATCTATAAAAAGGAAACAACGGTACATCTCACTCTGCCGATTGTCGGGAATTAGCAATCGATTCCGGTGCAACCGGAATCATTGTTGACGGTTGACGGTTGACGGTTGACTGTTGACGGTTGAGTTGACGGTGAGTCAAAAAAATGAAAATTGCGCGAATTATTTGTTGGCAGCTTGATTCGACTTTACGCCCGACAATGAAGCGCGGATTTGATATCATTCCGGCGCAGCCGGAATTGATATGAGAAGGAATAAATTTGCTTTGCCTGGGAATGGCAACACATCAAAAAAGATGAACTAGCAGGACAAATATTTGACTCCGAATTAGAGCTTGCTTCTGCGGTAATTCATGGGGTAGAAGGTAAATAAAAAACCGTACACAACATTACCAAAAAACAGGTTCTAAAGCCCCGTCCTAGAAGGACGGCTTTAATTTCCACTTATTGCAAAGAATTGTTAAATATACGTATTTTTAACTAAAAGCTTTCGCAAAAGTGATAAGATTTTGTCATGATAGTTCTAGAGTTTAAGTTGAAAGGCAAAGCGGAGCAATATCGGGTCATCGACGAGATGATCAGAACAGCTCAATTTGTCCGAAACAAAACTCTTAGATATTGGATAGACAATTCCAGAGTTAAGCTAATTGCTCTGTACAAACAATGCGCCATTATGGCAAAAGAGTTTGAATGGGCAGGCAAACTTAACTCGATGGCACGTCAAGCCTCCGCTGAACGTGCCATTTTTGCTATCCAGCGTTTTTTTGCTAATTGCAAAGCAAAAACACCAGGCAAAAAGGGATACCCGCAGTTCAAAAAGCATACTCGTTCTGTCGAATACAAAACATCAGGATGGGTGCGATTCGTTTCCTCGAAAAATGGAGATATAAAACTCAAAGTGTACGAGGAGTAAGGGTTCAACCTCTCGTC
>NZ_JAUBOV010000104.1:0-20514 GCF_036700405.1 Microcoleus sp. T3_D1 | reverse complement strand
GGATGCTCATGGTCTTTTAATGCTTGTTGCAGAGTTTCCTTTGTTTCTGAACTGAGGAAGTTTTTAGTAGGCATTGACTTTATCGGAAAATTATCATAGTATACCATACAATATGCGTTTTAGATGCTGAACAGCTTATACTGGAGAAGAATTATTGAGTAACTACAAAACATTTAATTAGGGTTTACCTGTATGAAACTTAAACCTAAAATCACCATCGCCGACCATTTTGCCGACTTAGAAGATCCCAGAATTGAGCGGACAAAACATCATCAATTAATTGACATTATCACCATCTCAATTTGTGCCGTGATTTGCGGTGCTGATACATGGGTGGATATTGAAAGTTACGGGCGAGCTAAATACGAATGGTTAAAGAAAATTTTAGAATTGCCGAATGGCATCCCTTCACATGACACAATTGCGCGAGTATTTTCTCGCCTCAAACCGGAGCAATTTCAGAAATGTTTTTTGAGTTGGATTCAATCTATTAGTTGCTTCAATCCTGGAGAAGTAATCGCAATTGATGGCAAAACTCTTCGCCATTCTTACTCACGGGGAGGAGATAAAAAAGCAATTCATATGGTCAGTGCTTGGGCGACGAGTCAAAGATTAGTTTTAGGACAAGTTAAGGTTGATAAAACGTCTAATGAAATCACAGCCCCATCCGGCTTTACTCAAAGTATTAGAATTGAATGGAAGCATTGTCACCATTGATGCTATGGGCTGTCAGAGGTCAATTGTGAAGTCAATTGTCGAACAAAAAGGAGATTATGTAATCACCTTAAAAAAGAACCAACCATCCCTGTATGCCCGAGTAGAAGAGTTGTTTAAACAAGCAATTAGACAAGGATTTTCGGGTTTTACACATACAGCTTATTCGACAAATAAAGAGAGTAATCACGGTCGCTCAGAAATTCGACATCACTTAATGCTCAGTGACATCAAAGAGCTAATTGACCCCGACAATCAATGGGAGAAATTTCAGAGTATAGGTATGATAGAATCCGTGAGAATAGTGAAGGGAAAAACAACTATTGAAACTCGTTATTACATTAGTAGTTTACCAAATGATGCTCAAAAATTTGGTAAATCAGTCCGGAGCCATTGGGGAATTGAAAATTCTTTACATTGGGTATTAGATGTGGGTTTTCGTGAAGATGAGTGTCGGATTAGAAAAGATAATGCTCCCCAAAATTTTGCTATGATTAGACACATCTCGCTCAATCTTTTGAATCAAGAGAAAACTTCAAAAAGTGGAGCAAAAAATAAGCGACTTCGAGCCGGGTGGGATGATGACTATTTGACTAAAATCCTCGCTGTTGCAGTTAACTAAATTCTCACGAATAACTCATTACTAACTATTATACAACTTGTCAACAGTGGTTGTAATAGTTTTATTGTCTCAAAATTAGCACAAGCGTAAAAACCACCATTAATCAGTTACTGTTTTCTTACTAAAGTCATTACAAAGCGTGTCGTGCGATTCGTTTAACCTAAAATAGGGATTAAAAAACCCCTTATGGGATGGTTAACCCAGTTGATGAAACTGGTGATAACTGACTACACATATAGGTGAGGGTATTGCCCAAGTCCTATCCTCCAAGTGCAGGAGTGAAAGCATATCCCCTAGTTTATTGGGTAGCAACCAATAGGCTAAAGCGGGGATAAAAGATAAAAATACTGAAAGCCAAATTTGGTAATTGTCGAGCAAGAGTCCATGCGTAGCGAAAGCAAAGATGTGTCTGAACCATCGTAATTGTAAATGGTGTAATGGCTAAATCAAGGATAAACCCGCTGAAAAATACGGTAAAGACTGATTAACACCAAGCCAAAAGGCAAGGATAGGGCATAAGCGTTTGACACTCCGACTTATAAGCACCGCCCATTAAACCCGGTGGAAAGCATCACAGCTAAAGACTCTAACAATGTGTATTCGGAACGAAGTAACCCTTGATTATCTCTGGTAAGGTCGATAACCAGTAAGTAGCTAACGAACGGTAATTAAGGGAGGGATTGTATCAGAAGCGAAAGGCTCTACTGTAATGGTAGAGATATGCTGACAGATACACGGTAATTCCAAAGGAATAAAACAACTAGCAATGAATAAATCTAAAACGCTGAACAATCAGACGGTGGAGTGGAAAGACATCAACTGGCGCCAGCTAGAAAGGGTGACTTTTAAGTTGCAAAAGCGAATATTCCAAGCGAGTGAACGTGGTGATGTTAAAGCAGTTCGCAAACTTCAGAAGACCCTGATTAGGTCTTGGTCTGCAAAATGTATTGCGGTACGAAGGGTAACACAAGATAACAAAGGAAAAAATACGGCTGGTGTGGATGGCGTTAAATCGCTGACCCCAAAGCAACGTATTAACCTTGTTGGTAAGTTAAAGTTGGAAGGCAAGGCAAAACCCACTCGTAGGGTTAATATTCCCAAACCCGGAACAACGGAAACAAGACCATTAGGAATACCCACAATCAACGACCGCGCACTGCAAGCGTTAGTTAAACTAGCGCTAGAACCTGAGTGGGAGGCAAAATTCGAGCCAAACTCATACGGTTTTCGACCAGGGCGTTCCTGTCACGATGCGATTGGAGCAATATTCGACAGTATTAGTAAAAAAGCCAAATATGTGCTAGATGCTGATATTGCCAAATGCTTTGACCGTATAGACCATAGAACGTTACTCTCCAAAATACACACATACCCCACAATGAGCCGCCAATTGAAGGTATGGCTCAAAGCAGGTTACTGTGTAGGACATGAATTATTTCCTACTAATGATGGTACTCCACAAGGCGGGGTAATTTCTCCCTTACTTGCGAACATTGCCCTACATGGGATGGAAGAAAGAATAAAACAGTACGCGGAAACACTAAAAGGATACAAACGGGATAACCGTTATGCCCTTAGCCTAATCCGTTACGCTGATGACTTCGTGATAATCCATGAGGATTTAAACGTAGTCAAGAAATGTCAGGAGATAATTGCAGAATGGTTGTATGACATGGGATTGGAATTAAAATCAAGCAAGACAAAATTAACCCACACCCTTAACAAATTAGATGGAAATGTTGGGTTTGAGTTTCTAGGGTTCCATGTACAGCAGCATGAGGTAGGTAACTACCGTGCAGCATCAAATGGACACTTTAAGCTAGGTTTTAATACATTAATCACCCCTTCAAAAGCCAAGGTTAAGGCTCATCTAGCCAAAATTGCCGAAGTAATAGATACCCATAAAACCGCCCCTCAAGCTGCCTTAATTTGCAAGCTCAATCCGATAATTAGGGGATGGTCAAACTATTATTCGACAGTTGTAAGTAAGAAAACCTTTAACAAGGTTGACCATTTAACTTATGACAAGTTAAGAGCCTGGGCAAGAACGAGGGGAAAAGGGAACATCAATAAGGATAAATACTGGCGAACAGTAGGCGACCGCAATTGGTGTTTTAGTACCGAGAACGGAATAGAACTAACACAGCACTCAGATACGCCAATCGTAAGGCATATCAAAGTAAAGGGTGTTGCTAGTCCGTTTGATGGAAACTGGACTTATTGGAGCAAGCGTAGAGGTGAATACCCAGGAACTCCTAACAGGGTTGCATCATTAATCAAGCGTCAAAAGGGTATTTGTTCTCACTGTGGTTTGTACTTTACCAGTACAGATGTTGTAGAAGTTGACCATATTAAACCGACATCATTAGGTGGAAGAGATACCTACGACAACCTGCAACTTCTGCATAAACACTGCCACGACGCAAAGACAGCAACAGATGGGTCAATACACGATAAAGAAGGTGTCAAAACCGATAGCGTGTCTTAAATCGTATCCATAACAAGGATGGTATTATCAAGGAGCCGGATGAGGTGAAAGTCTCACGTCCGGTTCTGAAGGAGAGGTAGAGGTGGCAACGCCTCTATCGACTCTAACTGTAGCTTCTTTGAATGGTGAATTTATCTCAAAATATACTCACCACTGATGAACAGTGTTCAATAAGATGCGTTCCCCCTGTACGCAGACACAGTATTATAGTGGGGCTGCATAATTCCTGTAGGTGCAAATAAACCGACTACCGGGTTTGGGCGGTTGAGAACAGCAATAAACTGCCTGCTAGTCGAGATATAGGCGGTACCCGCCTCTACAAGATATTATTATTTTTTCCTGCCGATCGACTTAATTGATTTTTTATCAATTACCAATTAATTTTGACAATAGGGGGCGTGATGTTGTAGAGGCCGAGGCCACATTCTATTAATAATTCGATTGTTTGATTAATAATTTTCATAAATTGTCTTTCATCGCCAGCCCTGTTCAATATACCTCTCTAATAATTATTGTGGAACAGGCATCCTGCCTGTTCAAGACAGGCTTTGCTGGAGATGTCTAATAATTATAATTACCTTGGTTGCGATGGCTTCATTCCTCCAACTCCTCAACTGCCGATCGCGCATAACAATTTTACTAATATTACCATAAGCGTTCCACCCAACAGGCTCTCATGAATCATATCAACTCCGCTACCATCGGAATTGTAAAATCGAATCAACAGTCAATACTCAACTATCATTGAGTTTTTCGACTGACAGTTAACAGTCAACAGTCAACAGTCAACAGTCAACAGTCAACAGTCAACAATAATTCCGGTGCAACCGGAATTGATATCACCACTTTTTCTCTAAGTGCCGCACCAAGCGAGAATTGGATAGTCAACAAAAATCATACGGCAAGAACGATCGCAGGTTTTTAGCACACCCAATCAACTTCCGGTTCTACATCCGCTGCAGGCATCGCGGGTTCCTTCTAACTCGGCCGGTGGTTTCTGCACTCTTATGCGCTGCATAAATCAATCAAATTTTTAAATCCTGTTAATATATCGCCGACAGATACATTTAACCCGGTAAATCCCGGACGCTCGCCAGGAATAACCGTGTATGGCAAGATAGAGAAAGCAGCAAGCTCTCCCATCAAGGAGGTATCTCTCAAAGCTTTCAACAAAATATTGAAAGCACCGTTTTTGTCTCTGTCCAGGGTGTGTCCGCACTCTGGACATTTAAAGACTTTAGACCCGCCTAATTTAGTATGGACCTGTCCACACTTTGAGCAGGTTTTTGATGTGTACTCTTCTGTTACGTCTACTACAACACCACCATGTTTAGTGGCTTGATGCTTCAACATTTGCTTGAAACGATAATGACTTAAAGTGACCATCGCCCTAGCTGTTTTAGTTGCTAAAGAGCGCTTACCTTTCTTGACCATTTGTTGTGTCTCAAAGGTTGGCAAGAAAATTAACTTGTACTTACCTGTCAAATATTTTGCAGCTTTTTTATGCAATTCATTGACTAAGTTTTTGATTTTGATTCTAATTTTTGCTGCTGATTTTCGCAGGCAATACCTCAGTCGCTTGAATTCCCTTCCTTTATTTAGCCCAATACGGGACATCAATTTGTCTAGATGTCTTGCTAGCCGATAGATGCGACCGATATCGTTTTTTCCTATTTCGACAAAGCCGCTGCCGTCAAAACCAGTAAGGAAAGTTCTAACACCAGGATCTAAAGCGATAACCAAATCGCTATCAATCGGCTTGATTTTTGGTACATCAATTGCATAGCAGATAAACCATTGCCTGTTAATCAAGCTGAGTGTTGGTTCGTGTTGCATTACCTCTGTGATAGGTTCCGATGCTTTAAAGGTTAGTCCCTTAGTAGAAAGCGGGTAAAAAGTTCCAAACTTCCAGTTAGATGTTTGAAACCGGATAGTCTCAGATGTATCAAAACGGCTTCTGAATTTTGCCGTTCCTTTTGTCTTTTTAGCTGCCTTGTGTGCTTCAAAAGCTTGAAAAACTGCCATTTGTCGCGGATTGTAAGGTTGCTCGGAAACCCAGGTGGGAGCCAAGCCCATTACCTTTTTTCTTAAGTCATACTTGCCAATTCTTTCGTCTTTAAGGATAGCAATTGCTTGGTTGTAACACCATCTACTTGCTGCAATCCAAGTCCTCCATTTGGCTGCTAGCTTGGTTTCCGGGTAAACTCGAATCTTCTTTGATAGCAGATTTGTATTTTCGCAAGCCGTAGAGTCGGCAACTAAAGACGTGGATGATGGCAAGGATATCTTCAACCATTTCTCGTTCTGGAGACAACTCGTTTCTACTGAGAACCATGAGTTGGCAATTGTTTTGTTCGCAGATCCATTTGATGATATCTCCACCAAACCTTGGGAGTCTGTCTTGGTGTCCCACCACAACTGTTGAGATATCTCCTGACATGACTTGTCCCAGAAGGGCAAGCAGCGCTTTTCTTTTGAAACTGAGTCCGCCTCCGATGTCTTTGAAGACTTTAGCTTGCGGATAGAGGCTTTGGAGGTAGCTAACTTGTCTGTCGAGGTCTTCTCGTTGTTTGTAGCTGCTGACTCTGGCGTAGATGGCTGTAATTCGGTCGTGTCCGGTTCCGAGAACGCTGTCGATGTCGTAGCGTCGCTGGTTGGAGGGGGTTCTGATTGCTGATATTTTGTCGGCAAGTTCCCAGTTTCTAAGGGTTTTGTCTGAGACTTGCAGGATTTTGCAAGCTTCTGGCGGTGTGACATATCTGGTCATCGCTAGGTGGGATTTTTGTTCTCAATAGAGAATATAAGGTTTTACAATGATTTACAAAGAATTTCTAAGAAATCGTTTACTTTGCGACGACAGTTCGTTGACTATCTTGACTCTTCCCTTAATCACAGAACGCAGCAGGCGGTTGATCGAATGTCTGTATTCATCATCGAGAGAGTCGTCCAAAACAGCGGCCATCAAGCCGTAGCGATCGGCTAAAGTCAAACAACCCGTCTCCGTAACAGAGGCAAGCATTTCGGAAATAGCGCCGGGGATAAGTTGAACTAAAAACATGAGACGTTCCCTGAATTCGATACTTATATAATCTCTCGTTCTCCAAAAATCAAGAGTGACGCTGGCATAGCACACAATGTGATGTTTTGAGGCAAACTGTGTGACAGCGACCCTCTAATGTTGTGACGATCTCGTTCTAAGTCTGCGATCGCAGTCACAAAATTAATCTTAGATATTCCCATATCCCCCTCTCCCCTCCTAAATCTAAAGATTTAGAGAGATTTTTCGGTTTTGGGGGTCTCTTTACCCATTTGCCATGTATAAAACGCATCGGCAGTATGCGAAATATTCATAAAACTCAATATTTTGTAAAAATAGATACGAATATTTACAATCGGGGGCTTTACATTAGCTCATAACAAAGGTGCATCGAAACAGAGCGATCGACCGAATCATCGGTAGCAACTATAACCATAAATAGTTTGGCCACGTTCGAGCCAGCGCCCAGTCAAGCTCAAGTTTACAGAAGACCAACCATGCTTAAAAGAAATTCGTTCTAGTAACTAAATATACAGTTTTAAATCCATACACTCACTAAGGTTAGCAGGAAAGACACACTTTATGCTCCAAGTCAATACCTCCCCACACAAGCCAGCAGCGAGGGTAAACCGATGACCCAAACAGTAGAACCCAAAGCCCAAGCGAGCCTGAACAAGTTTGAAAAACTCAAAGCCGAAAAAGATGGCTTAGCATTAACAGCCGAACTCGACCACTTCGCCGCAATCGGCTGGGAAGCAATGAACGAAACAGATCGCGAGCACCGCCTCAAATGGCTCGGCATCTTCTTTCGGCCAGTAACTCCCGGCAAATTCATGATGCGGCTGCGCTTGCCCAACGGCATTATTACTAGCAATCAAACCAGAACGCTAGCAGAAATCCTCCAACGCTACGGCGACGACGGCAGCGCCGACATCACCACCAGACAAAACCTGCAATTGCGCGGAATTCGCATCGAAGACGTACCCGACATCTTCCGCCGCCTCAAAGAAGCGGGCATGACCAGCATCCAGTCTGGCATGGACAACGTGCGTAACATCACGGGTTCCCCAGTCGCAGGGCTCGACGCCGACGAACTGATAGATACGCGGGAACTGGCGAACCAAGTCCAAGACATGATTACGAACAGCGGCGAAGGCAACCCCGCGTTTTCAAATTTGCCGAGAAAGTTTAATATTGCGATCGCAGGCTGCCGCGACAACTCAGTCCACGCAGAAATCAACGACATCGCCTTCGTACCCGCTTACAAAGACGGCAACATCGGCTTTAACGTTTTAGTCGGCGGTTTCTTCTCCGCCAAACGCTGCGAAGCTGCAATTCCTCTCAACGCATGGGCAAGTCCCAGCGACGTTGTAGATTTGTGCAAAGCAATTTTAACTGTGTTTCGCGATCGAGGCCCAAGAGCAAACCGCCAAAAATCGCGGCTGATGTGGCTGATTGACGAACTCGGAATCGCACAATTCCGAGCCGAAGTCGAACAAGAATTAGGTCGCACTTTGCCCGCCGCCGCCCTCAAAGATGAAATCGTCTGGGAAAAACGCGACCACATCGGCATCTACCCCCAAAAACAATCAGGGCTCAACTATGTAGGGCTGCACGTTCCAGTCGGACGGCTGCAGGCATCGGATTTGTTCGATTTGGCCAGAATTGCCGAGGTTTACGGCAGCGGCGAGCTCAGGCTCACTGTCGAAGAAAACGTGATTATTCCCAACGTTCCCGACTCGCGGATTGAATCGCTGGTCAAAGAACCGCTGTTGCAGCGTTTTTCCATCGAGCCCGCACCGCTGATGCGAGCCTTGGTTTCCTGCACCGGCGCCAAGTTTTGCAACTTCGCCCTCATCGAAACCAAAAGCCGCGCCGTGGCAATGATTGAGGAACTCGATGTCGAACTGTCACTTCCCAAACCTGTCAGAATTCACTGGACAGGTTGCCCCAATTCCTGCGGTCAACCCCAGGTAGCAGACATTGGTTTGATGGGAACAAAAGTTCGCAAGAACGGCAAAACCCTCGAAGGTGTAGACATTTACATGGGAGGCACAGTTGGCAAAGACGCTCATTTGGGTGCTTGCGTCCAAAAAGGCATCGCTTGCGAAGACCTCAAACCGCTGCTGTATCAACTGTTAGTCGAGCAGTTTGGGGCAGTTCCCAAACAGATTACAGGGGATGTAGCTGTGCTGCAGCGGCAACTGCAATTGACGGTTGAGGAGGGCGAAGCGGCAGCCCAAGCACCCAAACCTCAGACATCTACTGTCATTTTCGCTCGATCGGGCAAAGAAGTTGCTTGCAGCGAAGATGAGTACATTCTCGACGTTGCCGAACGGGCCGGAGTCGAACTTGACAGCGATTGCCGAAAGGGAGTTTGTGGCACTTGCAAGCAGCAACTCCTAGAAGGTAATATTGCCGCCTACGACAGCCACCCCGAAGCGGCCGCCGGCTTAGAACCAGGGTTCATTTTAGCTTGCAGCGCGCGGGCTCTCGGCAGAGTGACGATCGACGCCTAATCTCATAATGTGAGATGCGATGCGAAGGTCGCGAATCAATCTCACATCTCACATTTCCACCATCTCAAAGTACAACAACAATTCAAGACAAATGAGCAACCTTTCTAGAAGAAAATTCATCATCACCGCTGGAGCAACAGCAGCCGGCACCCTCCTAGCCCACGGTTGCAGTTCCAGTTCCACCACATCTAACCCAGGTGCCAGCCCCGCAGCCGGCGGCGCATCACCCACCGCCGCCCCAGCAGTCAACATCAATCCCGCCGACGCCCCAGAAGTTACCGCAGCCAAACTCGGATTCATCGCCCTCACCGACGCAGCACCCTTAATCATCGCCCAAGAAAAAGGGTTATTTGCCAAGTACGGCATGAAAGACGTACAAGTTACCAAACAAGCATCTTGGCCAGTTACTCGCGACAACTTAGAACTCGGTTCCGACAAAGGCGGCATTGACGGGGCCCACATTTTATCCCCGATGCCTTACCACATGACATTAGGCACTATTACCAAAGGCAATCAGCCAGTGCCGATGAACATTCTGGCGCGGTTAAATACTAACGGTCAGGCAATTTCGCTCAGCAAAAAATACCTAGATTTAAAAGTAGGTACAGACAGCGCACCGCTGAAAGCAGCTTTTGGCCAAAACGTTCCTGTTGCTATAACTTTTCCCGGCGGTACTCACGACTTGTGGATGCGCTACTGGCTGGCAGCCGGCGGTATTAATCCAGATACAGATGTTTCCGTGATTCCCATACCGCCGCCCCAAATGGTAGCGAACATGAAATCTGGCAGCATGGAAGCCTTTTGCGTCGGCGAACCTTGGAATGCTCAGCTAGTTACTCAAAAGGTAGGATACACCGCCTTAGTAACCGGAGAACTTTGGAAAGACCACCCAGAAAAAGCTTTAGCTTTAAGAGGAGATTGGGTTGAGAAAAACCCCAAAGCTGCTAAAGCAATAACAATGGCCGTACTGGAAGCCCAGCAGTGGTGCGACAAGGCAGAAAATCACGATGAGATGTGCCAAATCATCTCTCAAGATAAGTGGTTAAAAGTTCCAGTAGCAGATATTATCAGTCGCTCTAAAGGTCAAATTGACTACGGTACCGGCCGCATAGAAGCTGCCAGCCCTGTGGCGATGAAATTCTGGGCTGATAATGCTTCTTATCCCTACAAGAGTCACGATGCTTGGTTCTTAGCTGAAAATATTCGCTGGGGTTATATCCCGGCAACTACCGACATCAAAGCAACCGTTGATAAAGTTAACCGCGAAGATATTTGGAAAGCAGCAGCGACAACACTTGGCGTCCCCGCCGCCCAAATTCCTACTACCACTTCTCGCGGTGTCGAAACCTTCTTTGACGGGGTGAAGTTTGACCCAGAAAAACCAGAAGAATATCTGAAGGGTCTGGCAATCAAAAAAGCCTAATTAGTTGGTTGACGGTTAACAGTTGACGGTTAACAGTTGACAAACCCCTAAAAGTGATGGTGTTGGACAGAGTGAAACGGAGGGTTCGATCGACGGGCCAAACCTGGTGAACTCTGTTCAAAGTATCTAGAAATAATCGATTATTCACAATACTGCAAAAAGAAAAATGGCAACAAACATCGCTGTTACTAAAAGCAAAAATCCCGTAAATTTAGTTCTGGATCATGTTCAAAAAAACCGCCGAAAAATCATCCGCCCGCTGGTAGCAATTACAGTTCTGCTCATAATCTGGCAAATCCTCTGCAACAGTCCAGAGTCCAGCTTGCCGGGGCCAATCAAAGCTGTCCAAGAAACCTGGAATCTGATTATCAATCCGTTCTTCGACAACGGCGGTACAGACAAAGGCTTGTTCTGGCAAATTTTTGCTAGCTTGCAGCGGGTGGCGATCGGCTTTACTTTGGCAGCAGTTCTCGGCATCAGTTTGGGAATCCTGATCGGCACAAACTCCCTAATGTTCGATGCTTTAGACCCGCTGTTTCAAGTATTCAGAACTATCCCGCCCCTGGCTTGGCTGCCGATCGCCCTGGCTGTATTTCAACAGTTCAATCCCTTTGAAGGCATGGGGGTGAAAGCTAACGAAGTTTCTGCACTTTTCGTAATCTTAATTACAGCAATTTGGCCGATTCTAATTAACACCACAGTAGGCGTTCAACAAATACCCCAAGACTACAGAAACGTCGCCCGCGTATTGCGCCTACCAAACCAAAAATACTTCTGGAAAATCCTGCTTCCCTCTTCTGTTCCTTACATCTTCACTGGCTTGAGAATTGGAATCGGTTTGTCTTGGCTGGCGATCGTCGCTGCGGAAATGTTAGTCGGCGGCGTCGGTATCGGCTTCTTCATCTGGGACGCTTACAACAGTTCTCGACTCAGTGCAGTGATTCTAGCAGTGCTTTATGTAGGAATCGTCGGTTTGATTTTAGACAGAATCGTTGGTTTCATCGCTTCCAAAGTTGTTCCAGAAGAACAGAAATAGGATTTGGGAATGGGGCATCGGGCATCGGGCATCGGGCATGGCGAATGGGGAATGGGGAATGGTTGCCAACTACAAACTGCTAGAAATTAGTTGTAAATTAATGCCCTGGGCGGGCTAATGCCCTGGGCGGGCCAATGCCCAATGCCCAATGCCCAATGCCCAATGCCCAATTTCCAATTAATAATTAGCATCTAGAAAATACCAACTAACCTAAAAGAGCCATGTCAGTATTTGTTGAAGTAGACCACGTTGACCGCGTATTTAACTTGCCCAATGGAGAGCAATACATTGCTCTTAAAAATATCGAACTGAAAATTAAAAAAGGAGAATTCATCACCTTAATTGGGCACTCTGGCTGCGGCAAATCTACGCTGCTAAATATCATCGCCGGCCTCGACAAAGCAAGTCAGGGCGGGATTACTTTAGAAGGACGCGAAGTCCGCGATCCAGGCCCGGACAGAATGGTGGTGTTTCAAAATTACTCGCTGCTACCTTGGCTGACGGTGCGCGAAAATATCGCCCTAGCAGTAAATGAAATTTACAGCGGTAACTCTCAAGAAGATCGCGAGTTGGTGATCGAACACCACATTAAATTGGTCGGACTCGGACACGCCGCCGACAAACGCCCAGGCGAAATTTCTGGGGGGATGAAACAAAGAGTTGCGATCGCCCGCGCCCTAGCAATTCGCCCGAAATTGCTGCTGCTAGACGAACCCTTCGGCGCCCTTGATGCTTTAACTCGCGGCGGTTTGCAAGACCAGTTGATGAAAATTTGCGAAGAAAGTAAAGTCACCAGCGTGATGGTAACTCACGACGTGGATGAGGCTTTATTACTGAGCGATCGCATTGTAATGCTCACCAACGGCCCGGAAGCGCAAATCGGGCAAATCCTCGAAGTGAACATTCCCCGCCCCCGCAAGCGCATGGAAGTTGTCAACCATCCGAGTTACTACGCGCTGCGTAACGAAATGGTTTACTTCCTCAACCAGCAAAAGCGGGTCAAACAGCGCAGGGCCAAACAACAACCGCCTGTCATCGCCCGCAACGGCCTGGAAAAAATCAACCTGGACATCGGCTTTATTCCCCTCACCGACTGCGCCCCCTTAGTAGTAGCCAAAGAAAAAGGATTCTTCAAAGCGCACGGCTTGGAAGAAGTCACTCTCAGCCGCGAACCTAGCTGGAAAGCGATCGCCAAAGGAGTCGCCGAAGGACGGCTGGACGCGGCGCAAATGGTCGCAGGAATGCCGATCGGTATGCTGTTGGGGCTCGACGGTGAAGCCCCTGTACCCGTCTGTAGCGCCCTCACGCTGTCTCGCAACGGCAATTCGATTGTTTTCAGCAAAGACCTTTACAGACAAGGCATTCGGACATTAGAGGATTTCAAAGCTGCGATCGCCAAGACTCCGGATAAAGTTCACACCTTGGGCATGGTACACTCCGCCTCCATGCACAATCTGCTGTTCCGCTACTGGCTCGCCGCCGGTGGCATCGACCCCGACCTCGATGTGGGCTTGACCGTGATTCCGCCCCCGCAGATGGTATCGAATTTAAAAGCAGGCAACATTGACGGCTACTGCTCGGGCGACCCCTGGAACTCCCACGCAGTCAACAGCGGTACGGGTTTTGTCATGGCCCGTTCCCTCGATATTCTGCCCGGACACATCGAAAAAGTTCTCGGTGTTACCGAAGATTGGGCTCAGAAATATCCTCAAACCCACCTCGCCCTCGTCAAAGCGCTTTTGGAAGCCTGCGAATACTGCGATGACCGCCGCAACCGCGAAGAAGTCCTAGGATTGATTAGCCAAGAACAATACATCGGCGCCGATCCGAAAGACATCCGTCCGGGGTTCATCGATCCGTACAACTCCGGTACGGAGGCAGAACCCGAAATGCTCTACAACTTCAACCAGTTCTCTGTTGACAAAACCAATTTTCCAGACCGCCTAGAAATGGTGTGGGTGATGGCGCAGATGGCTCGCTGGGGACTGATCCCGTTCCCGAAAAACTGGGTGGAAGTGGTCGATCGAGTTTTGCGGCCCGATGTTTTCGGTCAAGCAGTGCGCGAATTGGGTTTGCCGGATATTGCCAGAGATCGCCGGACGATCGAGCTATTTGACGGCACTGTGTTTAATCTCGACGACCCGATCCACTATCTTCAGAATGTCAAAATCAAACGCAGCGTCCGCATTGAAGAAATTTTAATTGAACAAATAGGCAGTCAATGTTCCATCAAACTGCCAGCATAACCAGCAAATAGGAAGAGGGAATGAGGAGCAAGAAATCAGGAAACAAGACTCCACATTTCCCCCTTCCTAACTCCATAATTTCAAATTATCAATCCCAAGCTGTCATGTCTAATTCCTCAACCCAAAATCCAAATCCTGAAAATATGCAAACTCTAAAAACCCCCCAAACAACCCAAATTCAAACGCAGAAGCAAGACTTTCTTACTATTAAAGACGTATCGAAAGTCTACGAAACTCCTAAAGGCCCTTACGTCGTTCTCGACGGTGTAAACCTGACTATTAATGAAGGCGAATTTATTTGTTTGATCGGTCACTCAGGCTGCGGCAAATCAACTTTGCTGAATATGATTGCGGGATTCAACGGGCCGACAAACGGAGAAGTAGCCCTGGAAGGTTCGCAGATTACTGAACCAGGCCCCGATCGCATGGTGGTGTTTCAAAACTACTCGCTGCTACCGTGGCTGACTGCTACTGAAAATATTCACCTCGGCGTTGAAAATGTTTACCCGGAAAAGTCTGCCGACGAACACAATACCATCGTCAAGGAACACTTGGAATTAGTGGGGCTGACCGAAGCTTGTAACAAAAGACCGGGCCAATTGTCCGGGGGGATGAAACAGCGGGTGGCGATCGCCAGAGCTCTGGCAACTCGTCCCAAACTGTTGATTTTGGACGAACCTTTCGGAGCTCTAGACCCGATTACCAGAGAAGAGTTGCAGGAAGAATTGCTGAAAATTTGGCGGAAGGAAAAAATTACCGTCATTATGATTACTCACGATATTGATGAGGCTTTGTTTTTGGCCGATCGCATCGTGATGATGACCAACGGGCCTGCAGCTTCCATCGGCGAAGATATGCACATTCCGTTCAGCCGTCCCCGCAACCGGGCGCGGATTATGGAAGACCCGAAATACTACGAACTGCGTAACTTTGCTTTGGAGTTCCTGTTTTCTCGCTACGCCCACCACGAAGAAGGTGAAGAAACGGACTCGGAGACAGAAGCCGTCGCGCTACCGATGCCATTACCTGCTAGCAAAAAGCCTGCGGTTGCTGACAGGCCGCTCGCACCTGTACGTTTTGTGTCTCACGCTGCCGAACCCCCAGAAGCTTCGCCGATCAAACGCGGCATCCTGGCAGCCTCGTGGTTCGTAGCAATGGTTACTTTAGCGGCCGTCAATATATCTGCTATTTCCAGCCAGCTAAAGGAAGCGAAACTAGAAGAAACTGCACCGCAGGCTACGACTGCGGTTGTGAGTTCTCCCCCCAGCCCGCAAATTGCAGCAAGTTCGATCGCACCGAATGCAAGTCCTGCACCGAATGCAAGTCCTGCACCCATCGCTGCCGCTAGCCCAGCACCCATCGATGCTGCTGCAAGTCCTGCACCCATTGCTGCTGCTAACAGCGCCGTCGCGCCCAATGCAGCAACCAGCGCCACATCAGAGATTTCTGACAAAGCCGAACTCGATGCGATCGGAAAGCAGTTGTATGCACAAATCGACCAAACATGGAGAACAACTCCGACATTTACCGAAAGCTTGACTTATCGGGTCAAAGTAAAAGAAAACGGCGATATCCTACAGTTCGATCCCACAAATAAAGCAGCTAAAGATTTCGTCAAAGAAACTCCTCTGCCGGTTTTGCAAACTCCTGCCGGTGCCGCAGCAGGCGCTGAAAAAACTGCTGAGTTCCAAGTAACTTTTAGCCCCACCAACGGTGGCGTATTTGAAGTAAAATCAGGGAAGTAGGCGACATAATACTCCCGCACTAAATCTCACCTTGCTATCAACAAGTAGGTCAAAAGTAGTACCTGCGCGCTGTTTGAGTTATGCAATAATTCCTCCTAGCCCCCATCCTTGGGGGTGACAAAAGTTAGGTGGGAATTTCCTCTGTTTTAGGAATATTTAGTAGTAGCCAGAAGTGACTACAAGCGAGAGCGAGCAGGATTTTTAGTAAGATAGCGGGTAATTTTAAATCAGGGTATTGTCCGTTTCTGTGAAGCATTTTTGCGGTAAGTTAGTAATTATTCTCACGTTATTTGCAGGAACCCTCAGTTCCGACTATAGCGATCCTAAAGGAGTCGTAAAAAGATGTAGGGGTAGTGCTAAGAGTGCCTACCCCGGCCTCATGGGGCAACCACGGGGGGATTGCCCCTACAAGAATTACACCAATGATTTAGGATTGCTATATAATAACGAATTACCAATTACGCATTAGCTTTCAAAAATTAGCATCTAAAATCACCAGATGGAAACTATAAAAACTCTTTGCCCATACTGCGGTGTAGGTTGCGGCCTAGAAGTGGTTCCCGACAAAAAACAAAGTTGGAAAGTGCGGGGCGATCGCAACCACCCATCGAGTCAGGGCATGGTTTGTATTAAGGGAGCAACCGTAGCAGAGTCGATTCGGAGCGATCGGCTACTGTATCCAATGATGCGAGATACTCTCGACCAACCGTTCCGCCGCGCTAGCTGGGACGAAGCTCTCGATGCAATTGTTCACCGCATCCAAACAATTCGCAGCACCAGCGGCCCCGATGCTTTGTGCGTTTACGGTTCGGGTCAATTCGCAACAGAAGATTATTATATTGCCCAGAAACTAATGAAAGGTTGTCTGGGTACTAATAATTTTGATGCTAATTCTCGCTTGTGTATGTCTTCAGCAGTCTCTGGATACGTTCAAAGCTTTGGCTCGGACGGGCCGCCTTGCTGTTACGACGATTTAGAATTAACAGATTGCGCTTTTATTATCGGCAGCAATACAGCGGAATGCCATCCGATCGTATTCAATCGATTAGCTAAGTACCACAAAAAGCATCCCCATGTCAAGATGATTGTGGTAGATCCAAGGCGGACTCCGACTGCTGAAGCGGCGGATTTGCACTTAGCAATTAAACCGGGTACGGATATAGATTTGCTTAACGGAATTGCATATTTGCTGTTACGCAGGCAAGCAATAGATTCAGAGTTTATAGAAGAATGCACGGCGAATTTTTCAGCTTTTGCTGAGGTTATTAGCAGCTACACGCCGGAGTTTGTAGCCTCGCGCTGCGGCATTACTGTGGGCGAGTTAGAAACGGCGGCAAACTACTGGGAACAGTCGCAGCGCGTTTTGTCTCTGTGGTCGATGGGAATAAATCAGTCGTCGGAAGGCACGGCAAAGGTGCGATCGCTGATTAATTTGCACTTGATGACCGGTAAAATCGGCAAACCGGGATGCGGCCCGTTTTCCCTCACCGGCCAGCCAAACGCGATGGGAGGGCGGGAAGCCGGAGGACTGTCTCACTTGCTCCCAGGCTACCGTTTTGTGAAAAATGCCGAACACAGAACCCAAGTCGAGGAGTTTTGGGGAATCGCACCGGGAAGCATTTCCCCGAATCCGGGCCGCACAGCTTGGGAGATGATTACCGGTTTGGAAACTGGCGAAGTCGAGTTGCTGTGGATTGCAGCTACCAATCCGGTGGTGAGTATGCCGGATTTGGAACGCACTAAAGCCGCTTTGCTGCGATCGCCCTTTACTATTTATCAAGAAGCTTACTATCCCACTGAAACCTCGGCCTACGCTCACATCCTGCTGCCGGCAACGCAGTGGAGCGAAAAAACTGGAGTAATGACGAATTCCGAACGCCGCGTTACCTTTTGTCCCGGTTTCGACACTCCCTCCGGGGAAGCCCGCGACGACTGGAGCATTTTCGCTGAAGTCGGCCGCCGGTTGGGTTTTGCTGAACACTTTGCTTTCGAGAACAGTGCGGAGGTTTTTACAGAGTACGCACAGTTGACGCGGGGCCAACCTTGCGATATGACCGGCCTCAGCCACGAATACATCCGCCAAGAAGGGCCGCAGCAGTGGCCTTGCCGGGAAAACGAGCCTGTGCATCCAGCTAACGAAGCGAAACGGCTGTATACAGACAGGCGTTTTCACACTCCTGACGCGCGGGCGAGATTTTCGGCCTATCACTCGCGGGGACTGGCAGAACCTCCCGATCCAAATTATCCGTTTGTGTTGACGACAGGGAGACTTTACGGACACTGGCACACGATGACGCGGACGGGTAGAACAGAGAAAATTAATCAATTGCACCCCGATCCGTTTTTGGAAATTCACCCCCGCGATGCTGCCAAATTGCAGATTAAGGAGGGGGATTTGCTGGAAGTTCGATCGCGCCGCGGCAAGGCGCAGTTTCCGGCCAAAGTCACAAAGGCGATCGCCCCAGGTACGCTATTTGTACCGATGCACTGGGGTTCTCTGTGGGCCCAAGGCGCTGAAGCCAATGCCATGACTCATGCTGCAAGCTGTCCAGATTCCAAACAGCCAGAGTTAAAAGCTTGTGCGGTGCAGTTGGTGCAGGTTGGGGCAGAAACTGCGGCGGAAGTTGGATCAGAAGTTGAGGAATTTAATTGGCCAAAATCCCCCCTCGCCGTCACTTCTTGATCTGCCGTCCAACTACGGGATGTTACAGATCACCGAAGAACGAGCGGGAAGCCGCGGGCGATCGACATGGGGAGGAACGCGGTTGACGTTCGGCGAGCGCGAGCGTGGAACTATTTGAGATTTACTCCAAAGATGAATCTGGGAGTTTGAACAAGAGTCTAAAATTTTGCACTCTTCCCGACAGGAGTCCGGGGCTGGTATCCGTTTTTGGGGTAAGAACCTCTCTCGATCGAGCAATTTTGAACCCGGACATACCCTACGCATAAATCTTAAATCCCAAATCCCAGATCTAAAAGCTAAAATGGTTATGCCATTACGCAGCCTAAAAACTGCGTTTCCCCGCCAGAGCTCGGAAACAAGGAAAATGAAATTTATTTATTTTGAGTTTTTCCATTCTTGATTGGGGGTTTTTCCTTCGGGAGAATGTCTTCGGGCGAATGGTTTCTGCCTTCTTTTTAATTAATCGAGTCAGACAATTGCAGTTTGCACCTATAGGTGCTATAATCGTTTTACAAGGCTTTATTTTCGGCAGTACAGTTCGTTCGATCGGCGTTCCTCCGGATTTAAATCTCTACACACTCTGATTCTGGAGAATGTTCAATGTCAATCTATGTCGGCAATTTATCCTACGAAGTAACGCAGGAGCACCTCAACCAAACTTTTGGAGAGTACGGTACAGTAAAGCGCGTTCAGTTGCCTGCTGACCGGGAAACAGGTCGGATGCGGGGTTTCGCTTTTGTAGAAATGTCTACAGAAGCCGAAGAAGCCGCAGCCATTGAGGCTCTTGACGGTGCTGAGTGGATGGGTCGCGACCTCAAGGTCAATAAGGCAAAACCCCGTGAAGAACGTCCTAGTGGCGGCGGTAACTGGGGTAACAACGATCGCGGTGGCAATTCTCGTCGCTACTAAACCACCCGAGCTAAGTTTTTAGCTATCTTGTATATTGCGTCGGAGCAAGCTGGGAGTCAACTATCATTCTCTGTTGAGAATAGATAGTTAGTTCAGTGGTAGCACCGCGCATTAAAAGCCTCAAAATATTGCTAGACAATAGTTTGAGGTTTTTTTATGGCAAAAATTATTAAGCAGGAGTTCGATCGCGTGCGATCGATTCCTCGCTGACACGAAAAACTATAAAATATAACGCAATACGCTTGGGTTAAAACTGTTTATTCCGGGCGAGATCCCCCTCGCATCCCCCTTCTTAAGGGGGACGCAAGAGTAAGTTCTTGTCCCCCCCTTCTTAAGGGGGAGTAGGGGGCAAGCTAAGGGGGGATCGGGCTTAACTGAACCGTATTGAAATATAACGGGCAAAGAGAGCCGCCTTTTCCCAGCAACCGATTGCCGCCGTAAAACCAGGCAATCACAAAGTTTTGCGCTTGCAAACTGTACCGAACAATGACAGAATCATTAAGAATGAAGACTAAATCACTTTTATGCTGAAAAAAATATTTAGGCAAATTTCCAAGTCAAGTAGTGATGAAAATTTTCTGCATTTTACAGAAAGTGTAGAAGTAGTAATATCTAAAATTTTATCACTGGCGATGATTTGGGTAATTCTCCTCAGCGTTTGCGATTTGCTGATTTTTTTAGCAAAAGAATTGGTAAACCACACTGATAATTTGTTAAAAGACACGTTGTTTGTGATATTTGGGTTATTTTTAAATGTTTTAATTGCTCTGGAAATCTTGGAAAATATTACAGCTTATCTGAAAAAGCACGTAATTCAAGTAGAGCTAGTTATTGTAACTTCTTTGATAGCAGTATCTCGAAAAATAATCATTCTTGACCTGGAAAAGAAAACCGCAGCCGACTTGATTGGTTTGGCGACTGCAATTTTCGCGCTTTCCATCAGCTACTTGATAGTGCGAGCCACAAATAGAGGAAAAGATTAATATCGGGAATTGAGAAGTGCGAATTTTTAATAACTAAGGAATGAGAATTAAATAACTTCCACAAGTTTGTGGGATGGGGAGCATCTCAGTTTTGCATTTACAGTGCGAG
>NZ_JAUBOV010000103.1:0-20593 GCF_036700405.1 Microcoleus sp. T3_D1 | reverse complement strand
TATTGTACAATACGCGAGCGGGGACGCTCGCACTACAATAAAAAAAATGCTTTTTACAAAACTGAGATGCTCCCAATAATATCGAGTGCTATCAATCAATATAGGGTGCGTACTCCGCACCTTATTCATAAATAATATCGGGTGTTCTTCGGCGCACCTTATCCATAAATAATATCGGGTTCTACAAATCAATAACGTAGCGTGCGTACTCCGCACCTTACAACAAAAAAAGAATAAATAAATGCGATTTTTCACACCTTTCCAATCTGCAATTCGCAGTTTGGTCTCTTCGTTCCAACAGCGGTTGGCGACTGGATTTTTTGCACCAAATCCATCAGGGCTGCCAAGTTCGTTAGCGGCTGACAATCCTGGTGGAATTCGCGGCGTTTGGATACCCAGCACTGACTGCAAAGTTCTCACCTCAAAACAGCGAATTGCTGACGCAATGGACTTTCTCGCCGATACGGGATTTAATACAGTTTTTCCTGTAGTTTGGAAGGGGGGTTTTACGGCTTATCCTTCTCAAATTATGTGCGAACAATTTGGGGCGGAAATTGACGCGCGGTATGGAGGTCGCGACCCCTTGGCAGAATTAATTGTTGAGGCCAAGAGAGTTGGTTTAAAAGTGATTCCTTGGTTTGAATACGGATTTGTGAGTTCTTACAATCGCAAGGGCGGTCATTTGCTGGCGAAAAAACCTGAGTGGATCGCCCGTGATGCCAGCGGCAATTTACTTAAGAAAAATAACTTTGAGTGGATGAATTCTCTTGACCCGGAAGTGCAAGACTTTGTGCTGGGGTTGATGCTGGAAGTTGCTAAGAATTATCCGGTAGACGGGCTTCAAGGAGACGATCGCATTGCGTTTCCGGTAGAAGGCGGTTACGACGAAAAAACGGTTAAACGCTATCGAGAAGAGTGCGGTCAAGCAGCACCACCGGATTGTAAAGAGCAACATTGGGTGCAGTGGCGCGCTGATATTATTACTGAGTTTGTGGCTCGTTTATACCGAGAAGTGAAAGCGATTAATCCTGATTTGTTGCTATCGATGTCGCCGAGTCCTTATGAGTGGGGACTGGTGGAATATTTGCAAGATTCTAAAGCTTGGGTTGACAAAAATGTGGTCGATCTGTTTCACCCGCAGTTTTATCGCCGCGATTTTAATGCTTACAAACAATTGGTCGATAAAATGATTTCGGGACAGCTTAGCGGGCAGCAAGTAAAGTGCGTGTCGCCCGGTATTTTGTTGACTAATCGAGGCAGTAAATATAGCATAACTCCCGAACTGTTGTTGCAAGTAATTGCTTACAACCGATCTTGCGGGATTCAAGGAGAAGTGATGTTTTTTTACGAAGGTTTGCGAGATAACGATAACGCTTTGGCTAAGGTTTTGAAAAAAGGGCCCTATGCTCGTTGAGAGATTGTCCCGCAATCAAGCTGTTTCCGGTTGGCTGGGTTCAACCGAGCAGATCGCTATTTCAAACCAAGTTGGTATAAAATGATATAGCCTTTCTCAATAAGCTTTTATGAACAGGCTTTTCGGCCTGTTCCACAAAGAGTGGATTTTATTATTGTGGAACAGGCCGAAAAGCCTGTTGCTGACGCCTGTTCCACAAAGAGTGAATTTTCTTGTGGAACAGGCATCTTGCCTGTTGCGGACAATGGTGCAAGATGTGAGTATAAAATGGTATAGCAGAGCTAGGCCAGTTAAAAATCCAGCGATGCCAAGCAGCAAGCGCTACTAATTGTCAAGCCGATCGCCCAAACAAACCCCATAATTAATAATTGGGGAGTTGCAAAAACAGTGGAATAAGACATATTTTAGAAGTGGTGCAAGCTTTTTTTTAGAAGTAGAGTTTTGTAGACGCCATATTTTTTTATACAGACCGTTTAAAAGAGCAATCTCAACCGCTCGCCAAAATATTAGGATAAATCAGTGACCTCAGCAGCAAGCCTCATCCAACAGCTACCCGAACTCAGCGATGCTCAATTCCATCAAAAATATTTGAAACAAAAACAAGGGATGCACACCTTGGCAACTATATTGCCGCAAGTAGAACAGCAAAGTCTGGCTTTGCGGGCAGTAAAATTAGCTCTAAAAGTAAATTTAAAACTCGGCTCGAAGCTAGCAGGAACGGTAAAGCCAGAATTTCAAATAGCCACAATAAAATTAATCGACAAAATCCCCACTTCGCCCCTGCTCAAAATTCAACTGCTGGCCCTAACAAGTTCGGATATGGCAATTCCGATACTGGTGGCCGCATTGAACCACAAAGAAAGTGCAGTGCGCCTTGATGGGATTCGGGCGATCGGGAAAATCGGCTCCGAAGCAGCAGTAATTGAATTAGCCCGATGGCTCGAATCCAAAGATTCCCAAATCCAAGCTTGGGCTGCTTGGGCTTTAGGAGAAATTAACTCGAAACCAGCCGCCGTAGCACTGCTCAAAGCCATCAAACACCCAGAGTCCAGAGTGCGCGCCTGGGCTGTTTGGGCCTTGGGCAAAATTAACCCGAAAACAGCCGTCCCCGCGCTGCTGAAAGCCCTCAAACACCCAGACTCCGAAGTGCGCTGGCGGGCAGCAGTCAACTGCGGGAAAATCGGCGTCTCTGAGGTAGTTCCCGGCCTGCTGAATGCCCTCAGAGACGAAAATCACATCGTCCGCGCTAGGGCGGCGGCGGCTTTGGGGAAAATCGGCGATTCTGAGGCAGTACCCGGCTTAGTAGAATTGCTTCACGACGATCCAGACTCCTATGCAGTTTCTTTGAGGGCTGCCGAGGCTTTGGGACAAATCGGCACGGAAACGGCTGTGGCGGGGTTGGTGCAAGCCCTCAAGCATGACGACTCAGACGTGCGCGGCAGTGCCGTTTCGGCCTTGGGGGAAATCAGCAGCGAGGTGGCTGTGGTGGCCGTAATCGGGTCGCTCTCGGATCGAGATATTTTCGTGCGCGGCAGGGCGGCGGTTGCCCTTGGGAACATCAATACAGAGGGAGATGCGAAATTGCCAAAAATGGTGGTCGCGGGACTGGCGAGCGCAATTGGCGACAGCGAATCTTATGTGCGGTGGAGAGTTGCTGCTGCTTTGGGCGAAATTGGGACAGAGGAAGCTGTGGCAGGTTTGGTGCGACTGCTGGGGGACGAAAATTCTGGAGTGCGCCAAAAGGCTGTTAAATCCCTCGGTCAAATGGGCTCAACGGCTGCTATTTTGGCTCTGGAAACAGCTTTAAATCGCGAATTTGCTGACGTTCGTGCGCTGGCTGCCCAATACTTGGCGGATGTCAGGACTGAGGCAGAAACAGTTGATTTTGATCCCTCTGTTTCCCCAGATTTATCGGGTGAAAAACTGCCGAAAATCCTGATTGCTTCGCAAGTAGAAGCCAGCGAATACATTGTCGATCGCGCTGCGCGACGCGAGATTAAATACCTGATCTCGATCGGCAGTCCGGGTGTGCCCGAACCCAAAAATTTTCATCAAATCCCGAACCGAATGTGCCTGGAGTTTAACGACCTCGACACCCCCGTTGACGACCCGGATCAAATCTTGCCTACCGTTGAGGATGTAATGAAAATTATTGATTTCGCCCTTAAAATGTCGTCGCAGGGAGGCAGTTTGCTCATCTGTTGCCAAAGTGGGATCAGCCGTTCAACGGTCACAGCTTTGACTGTTTGTGCGGCGCTGTTGGGTCGTGGCAAAGAACGGGAAGCTTGGGCGTTGGTGCTCGCCGCCAGACCCCAAGCCAAGCCGAATCGCTGGATGCTACACTTGGCAGATGAAGCTTTGGGTAGAGACGGTAAGCTAGCACTGGCGATCGAATTGACTACCGTAACTGCAGAACTCGCCAGTGGCAAAAATTGACCGAAAGCATTCAGGATACCCGCCACGTGATTCATTCCGAAAGCAGACTCAGGACCGGTGAAATAAAAAACCTGTATCCGATGAAACTTGCCGAACGTATTTATCCGTGGGGTCCATGCTTCAATTCTAAAATCTAAAATCTAAAATCTAAAATCTAAAATCGATTGACTCGCAGAAACCGGGTTTCTTTTCACAAGACCTACAGTTATACTCAACTAACGAGACTTCACCTCAGACTTGTCTTTGCGGGGCAACGATGCCAAAAGTCGATCGCCAGGGTGCAAAAGTTCGATCGGCTGCTGCATTTGTGACATTCTGTGCTATGAAGTTGTCGGATGCTCAACAAAAACCGTCAAGCAATCGTCGCATTGCGGGCTGCCAAAGTCCAAAGCGAAGGAATCGGGTGCATTGTCAACAGACAATATCAGCTTTGGGCGAATCACAGGCAAAACAGGTCTGAGAGAATTTTCTGCCTGTAACATTCCACGCGGGGATAATTCACTGCGGGGATAAAGTTTTATTTTTTTGCCTGCTGCAGACTTTTACGAGTGGAAAAAGTAATTTGGCAACATTCATCAACAGCCTAATTATCTCTTAGACATCAACCGAATTTAAGTTTCTCCTCTGACTCGACCAGAGTTTCAGATGCTTTTTCGCAGATGTCTACCGTCAAATAGACAAGCTTTTCCGTTTGGAGAACTTAAGATCGTGATAGATTTTAACAGAATACAGGGGTTGCATATGTCAAAAATTAACTTGCTAAAAAAAACAGGACACGAAGCAAGTTTCTCGGTTGCCGTTTGGGAAGACCAGGGGGAATTGAATCCAGAATTAGAACCATTTAACCCGCCGAAAACAAACGTGAAAACGCGAAAGGTTAATCCAAAAGATACCAACTTAGGTAAACAGATGCCAGTTTTAATTTCGGAAGAAGTGGCTTTTGTAGAAACCGTAAAAACAAAAAAAATTACCCATAATTTGGTAGAAAAATTATCCTTGAAAGTCCGCAAAAGTTTGCCCTCTAAAATTGGCGGTTTGCCTATCCATCAAAAAATTGGCTACGGGTATTTGCTGGCAATAGGAATCGGGTTTTTGGGTTCGCTGAGCGGACTGGTGATTGCCGATTACTACCAAGGACAAGGATTAAAGCAATTCAATGATGCTCACCTACAAGCGCAATTGCTCGGCAATTTTAAAGAGGCAACCCTGGCGGCCCAATTGCAGGGTTCACAGCTAGATTCTTTTGTAGATAATTCGGTCAAGCTAAAACAGCAAGAAGAGCAGTTGGTTAAGAGTATTGTTAAGGCAAAAAATCTGCGTTTGCATATAGAAAAGTTTGCCGACAGCCAACCCGCTTGGCTGGCAGCAAAACCGGAAGTTATCAAGTTTTTAGTGCAAGATTGCACGAAAAGTTTAGAAGCCTACGCCGATACTCTCAAGTCAACTGTGCAGGAAATCCAGCAATCGCAACTATCGCCTCGGGACGTAGAGTCGGCCCGAAAATTGCTCGCAATCGAAAGCGGAGAAGGTGTAAAACAGCTCAACAGCAGCCTGGAAGAATTGAGCAAAATCCTGGATATTGCCCAGCAGCAAGAGGGCCAAGGCGGTGAAGTGATGGAAGAGGCCCAAGGAATGGAAAAAGCCATAATTATTATTAGTATGCTGCTATCGGTAGTGGTGGCTGGAATACTGGCTTACCGGACGAGTCGGGCGATCGCCCAACCTGTTATCAGCGTCACTCAGGTGGCCGAACAAGTAGCCGCTGAGTCTAATTTTGACTTGCGAGCACCCGTCACCGGACAAGGCGAAATCGGCTCTCTGGCGGCCTCTCTCAATCACCTAATCGAGCGGGTTTCGGGACATACAAAAGAATTAGAACAAGCTAAGGAAGTCGCCGTCGCCGCTAACACTGCTAAAAGCCAGTTTTTAGCAACTATGAGCCACGAATTGCGGACGCCTCTAAATGCGATTATCGGCTACAGTCAACTACTTTCAGAAGATGCCCAGGATGCGGGATTTGATGAGTTTGTACCCGACTTGCAGAAGATTGAACAAGCAGGGGCGCATCTGCTATCTTTGATTAACGATATCCTTGATTTGTCAAAAATTGAAGCGGGGGGTATGAAACTCGAAATCCAGGAGTTTGACATCGAATCACTGGTTGATAATGTTGCGAGTGCCGCGAAACCGTTGATAGAGAAAAATGGCAATGTTTTGGAGATTGAGTGCGATCGAACTGTGGGCATAATGCACGCAGATTTCAAAAAAGTGCGCCAGGTTTTGATACATCTGTTGAGTAATGCTGCGAAGTTCACCAAAAACGGTAGGGTGAAACTGAGTGTCAGGCGCATTGCAGGAAGTGGCAAATTGAATGCAGCAGGGCGATCGGCTATTGACAATTCAATGGTGGCCGATGAAACTCCTTCTGGGGCGATCGCTTGTCCCCTGCTGAATGTTGAAGAGTCGGATTGGATTTGTTTATCTGTTAAGGATACCGGAATTGGAATGTCGGAAGAACAACAGCACAAATTGTTTGAAGCTTTTGTGCAAGCTGACTGTTCAACAACGCGACCTTACGACGGCGCCGGATTGGGGCTGACACTTAGCCGCTACTACTGTCAGATGATGGGCGGAGAAATTTTGGTAGAAAGCGAAGAGGGGAAAGGGTCTATTTTTACTGTGCGGATACCAGCGGGAAACGGGTGATGTGATGTTTGGGCGAGAGATGTAGGGGGTGGGCAGAGGGGCGAAAATTTATGTTTCAAACCTCTGGCTTGATGTCGAAATGTTTTAGTCTTGTCAGTGGGGGCGATCGCACTCTATTAATTCTAATTGGTTATTTTGCCAATTCAAACAGCACAAACCGCTTGCTGCTGAGATCCAACCTAAATCGATTCCGATAAATTTCATATAGTGGACGCACGGGTGGTCAGAAACCGGGTTTTTTTGCCAAATACTTCGTTACAGCCGGCAAAAACTGCAAAAAACCCGGTTTCTTGGGCTTTGACGGGTTCACTCAACTCTTCTCCTGCTTCTCATCCGATGGCTGGGGCTGTTGTTTCATTTCCTTTTGCCGTTCTCTGGCTGCTTGCTCCAAAATGAATGCTGACAAGCTGCTGACTGAACGGCGTTCTTGACTTGCCCACTCTTCAAGGATGTCATGGATTCCATCAGCCAAATAAGTGGTTAAGCGTTTGGTCATCAGAGGCTCAGTATTTTCTTGTCTACGGTAATCGTCATTGTGCTGTATCTGCGCTATCTTGTCGAGTCCACGTCATTTTCGACACACATATGTAACGTTTAAGTGGTATAATCTTAGAGAGTCAAAAGCCAGCGCTGAACTTTTGCAGGGCCCGCGCTGGCTAATGGTTCCCCAAATACAAGGAGACAATCCACATAAAAGGAGACAACTACTATGGTAAAGCCTGTGAGCGACGGCAGCGAATATAACCGCGGCTATCAACAAGCTTTGAATGATTTTGGCATTACGCAACTGCTGTCGGGTATCCGCAGCTATTCTGATGAGGATTTTGATGCCGATCGCGCGCGCATGACTGGGCCAGAGATCGAAAGCTTTGCGGTGTTTCTGATTCTGCGCGTCGGGGCGAATCTCAAAGGAAGTACGATCGCCCGCTACCTCAACACTCTCAGAAAAGCAAATTCTCCGACGATCGCCGATCGCCCTGCGATCGAACTCAACTCAAATTCGCGAGGGAAAACACCTGAAAAGTCAAACGAGGGCGATGGCTACGCCCCGGCTTGCGCCTACGCACTTCTTGGGCGATCGTCCGAATTTTACCGAATGCTGAACACTATACAATTGCCCGTTTTGTCAACCGCCAAGATGCGGACGATCGGCGGAGGGCTTTGTGTCGGTTTATTCGAGGGGGTGTGTTTGAAGTTGTGTGCGATCAATCCTAATCAATAAACCTCTCGAATAATCATTGTGGAACAGGCATCTTGCCTGTTCAAGACTGGCTTTTCTGGAGATGTCTAATAAACACAAATGACGGTGACAATTGTAGCGACTCCGCATTAAGTCCGTCGGGGTTTTTAACCCCCGCTTAATAGCAAAAGTCCGTCGGGGGTTAAAACCCCCGCCTCATAGCAAAAGTCCTCTTAAGAGGACTATAAATAACTCTTTCAGTCGTCTTCAGACGACTTCAGCTATGAGACAGGGGTTTCAACCCCTGGCGGACTGGCGGACTGGCGGACTGGCGGACTATCGGACTAACCAAGGTTTCTGGCCACCTGTGTATAATCATGGATGAAAACCAGGCCCAAGCCTAATTTATTTAGACTGTTTAGAAGCTTCGGGACTTACAATTAACAATTGATCGCCGGATTGACTTTGTTGAATGGCAATCACAGGCGGGCGAGCGTTAGGGTCTTTTTGCTGTTCTTTTGTTAAAGCCGGAAACAGATAAATCCAGTTCCCTCTCTCCAAAAGCAACCGCCAAACTCTAGGTTCTTTGGGATTATTGATATCAGTATAATCTCTTTTGCTCAAATCTGCAAATAGACCTGCATCGCCGATCGCCTTAAATCCTTTGGGGTCTAGTCGGAGTGTTGGATCGTCGAGTTTTCTGCCCAAAGAAATGTTGTCTTGCTTGGCGATTAAGGCAACTGCGGGTAAAGACGAATTTTCCCCAGCATCGCGTCGGGCATCGGCAATACCTTGGTGGTATGCTGACCAAAACAACACTAGCAATACCCAACCGACGATGATAATTTCGTCAACGAGCGATCGCAATAATTTGATGGAGTTAAATCTATTGATATTAAATTGTTGCCAAGATTTCAGGATGCGGTAAATCCACTTGAATCTTCTGCCGTAAGGATAGGAAAGCGACCCTGTAATTATGCCATTGATTTTAGCAGGAACTATCTTGTTTATACTATTAACCAGCCACAAGCTGAGGTAAATCGCCAGGGCTGTCAGCAGAAGGGCGATCGCACTTTTGAATATGCTTTTTCCGCCAGCAAAAAACACCTGAAGCGGCACCATAAAAAACGATTCGACGGGTAAATCGAGAGTCGTTACCTCTAGCTGAAAGAAGGAAAAATAAGACCAGCGATAAATCCAGCCCGTGAAAAACAGGGCAGCACCAAGCAAGCCAAAAACACTGGCCAAGTTGCCTAAAATATTCGATTCGGGGGTAGATTCTGGAGTTGGGAGCACGGATTTACCCTCAAGGGACTGAAGTATGGGTTTATAATGGTAGCGGGTTAACGCTTACCCTTGAAAGGAGTTTAGGGAAGTATGAAACGCAGAACACTTTCTTTTCTAGTTGTAGCACTTTTTACAGTAACGGCGAGTATGGCTGCACGAGTTAATGCCACCAGTCAGGAAGTCCAGAAACGCAATTTGCCATCCGTACAAGCACAGGCTAACGCCAGCCAGCCCATACCCGTAGCGTTGCCGACGCAAGCGGAAATTGTGATGAAAGGGGGCGAAAAAAGAGATGGTAGAGTTGTAGAGATTGATGAGAAAGGGCAAAAATTATGGATACAGGGATCTAGGGAAAAGCGATCGCTCCCCTTGAGTCAAATTGATAAAATAGTATTTCCCAACAATGCGGTGGTTTATCGAACTAATGGGGGGCAGTTTATTAGGGGGGAAATTGCCACAGCGACAAGGATTCAAGCGAAATGGAACGGTATTGGGATCGGCGATTTTCGTCTGATAGATGCTGTCAAAGGTCAAGCTGAGGTAAAATTGAGGTCGCCTGTTGTGAATCTGGGGCAATTGCGGGCAATTTTGGCAGTTGCAAAAGACAGACAATTTGTGGTTGATGAAATGCAATTTGATATGCAGAAAAAGACGATAACTATTTTAGTCACTCCGTATTGAATCCGTCGGGGGGGCAGAAACCGGGTTTTTTACGAAATATTTTTTTGCAGCCCGCAAATTCGATAAAAACCCGGTTTCTTTGGTCGGAGTGCGTAAGTCGTGTAGAATTAAAATACAAACTCTCTTTACTACAACCGATGGAAACCATCAATCTTAAAGAAGAAGTCCGCAGCTTAATCGATAAATTGCCTGAAAACTTTACTTGGTCTGACCTGATGTATGCAATTTATATCAGGCAAGCGATGAAATCTGCACCTATCCAAGTTAAAGGCATAAAACAAGGTAAAAACATCCAACTGTCAGAAGATTTTAACATTCCTGACGGCTCCGAAGTTCTGATTGAAGTCCAGGAAGTTTCGCCTGTCAACCATGAGGAGAAGCTGAAAAGGATGAAAGAGTTTTTAGCGTCTTTGTCAGAGGAAGACAGAGAGGAATGGAAAAAAATAGGAGAATTTCTAGAGGGCGATCGCACAACCAATAGAAAATCATCGGTGATGCCTCCTAAAAAGCGCCGTGAGCCGCTGTTTGGCTGCGATCGCGAGGTGATTACCATATCTGATAATTTTGATGAGCCGTTAGAAGATTTTGAGGATTATATGTCATGAGACTGCTGTTAGATACTCATACCTTAATTTGGTTTTTTGCAGGCAATTCTAAAGTTAGTGCCATTGCACGGATTCTAATTGAGGACGAAGATAATCATAAACTGGTCAGTATAGCAAGTATCTGGGAGATGGCAATTAAGGAAAGTAAAGGGCTTCTGAATTTGAGTGTGCCTTTTCAGGAGTATATCGCGCAAAAACTCAGTTTGGAAGACTTTAATCTCCTGAATATCAATTTAGATCATCTGAATGCGATCGTGACCATGCCTTTTCGTCATAAAGATCCGTTCGATCGATTGCTCATTGCACAAGCAATGGTGGAAGTAAGTAAAGATTCTGCCTTTGATGCCTATTCTATTAATCGAATTTGGTGAATTATAAAAAAGATGAAACCATTTATCAGAACTGTTTTGGCTTTGGGTTTGTGTTTGACTCCTCTGACTGTGCCGCCGATCGTGCAACCGAGTTGGGCGCAAACTCAAAATTTACAGGTTCAAGAATTACAGAGACTTATGCAACAAGCAAGGCAGCAGCAACAGCAAGGACAACCCCGACAGGCAATAGAAAAATGGCAGCAAGTTCTAGCTATTGCGCGACAATTGAAAGATAGAAAAATCGAAGCTTTCGCACTCAATGATATCGGTTTAGTTTACGACAGTATTTCTCAACCGCAAGAAGCGTTGAAATACTACAACCAAGCTTTACCAATTTGGCGAGAAGTGGGCGATCGCTCAGGCGTTGCCACTACTTTGAGTAATATTGGTGTAGCTTACAACAGTATTTCTCAACCCCAAGAAGCATTGAAATACTTTAACCAAGCTTTACCAATTAGCCGAGAAGTGGGCGATCGCGCAGGCGTTGCTGCTACTTTGAATGATATTGGTGCAGTTTACAACAGTATTGGACAACCGCAAGAAGCATTGAAATACTATAACCAAGCTTTACCAATTAGGCGAGAAGTGGGCGATCGCGCAGGCGTTGCCACTACTTTGAGTCGTATCAGTGCAGTTTACTACAGTATTTCTCAACCGCAAGAAGCATTGAAATACTTGAATCAAGCTTTACCAATTAGGCGAGAAGTGGGCGATCGCGCAAGCGTTGCCACTACTTTGAATAATATTGGTGTAGTTTACAACAGTATTTCTCAACCGCAAGAAGCATTGAAATACTATAACCAAGCTTTACCAATTAGGCGAGAAGTGGGCGATCGCGCAGGCGTTGCCACTACTTTGAATAATATTGGTGAAGTTTACCACAGAATTTCTCAACCGCAAGAAGCATTGAAATACTTGAATCAAGCTTTACCAATTAGGCGGGAAGTTGGCGATCGCGCAGGCGTTGCTGTTACTTTGAGTAATATTGGTGCAGTTTACAACAGTATTGGACAACCGCAAGAAGCGTTGAAATACTACAACCAAGCTTTACCAATTAGCCGAGAAGTGGGCGATCGCGCAGGCGTTGCTGTTACTTTGAGTGGGCTCGGTGCAGTTTACGACAGCATTTCTCAACCGCAAGAAGCATTGAAATACTACAACCAAGCTTTACCAATTAGGCGAGAAGTGGGCGATCGCGCAGGCGTTGCTACTACTTTGAGTAATATTGGTGCAGTTTACGACAGCATTTCTCAACCGCAAGAAGCATTGAAATACTATAACCAAGCTTTACCAATTACGCGGGAAGTGGGCGATCGCTTTGTGGAAGCTACTACTTTGAGTAATATTGGTGCAGTTTACGGCAGCATTTCTCAACCCCAAGAAGCATTGAAATACTATAACCAAGCTTTACCAATTACGCGGGAAGTGGGCAATCGCTCACTAGAAGCTGCTACTTTGAATAATATTGGTGCAGTTTACAGCAGGATTTCTCAACCCCAAGAAGCATTGAAATACTTTAACCAAGCTTTACCAATTACGCGGGAAGTGGGCGAGCGCTCTGGGGAAGCTACTACTTTGAGTAATATTGGTTTAGTTTACGGCAGCATTTCTCAACCCCAAGAAGCATTGAAATACTACAACCAAGCTTTACCAATTTTGCGAGAAGTGGGAGCTCGCGCAGGCGTTGCTAATACTTTGAATAATATTGGTGGAGTTTACAACAGTATTTCTCAACAGCAAGAAGCATTGAAATACTATAACCAAGCTTTACCAATTAGGCGAGAAGTGGGCGATCGCGCAGGCGTTGCTATTACTTTGAATAATATTGGTGCAGTGTACAACAGCATTTCTCAACCACAAGAGGCATTGAAATACTATAACCAAGCTTTGCCAATTTGGCGGGAAGTGGGCGATCGCTCTGGGGAAGCTAATACTTTGAATAATATTGGTGCAGTTTACAGCAGCATTTCTCAACCCCAAGAAGCATTGAAATACTTTAACCAAGCTTTACCAATTAGGCGGGAAGTAGGCGATCGCTCTGGGGAAGCTACTACTTTGAGTAATATTGGTGCATTCTACCGACATACGAAGCAACCAACTCAAGCGATCGAAAATTGGCAGCAATCCGTCCAAATCACCTTAGAAATGCGGAGTGGCTTACAGCGAGAAAATCGCCAAAAGTTTTTAGAAGGTAAAAGAAACCCCGCAGTTGCACTTGTTGACATCCTCATCGATCAAAACCAAGCCGATCGCGCTTTCCAATGGGTCAACATCACCACCACAGCAGACCTCGCCGACTACACCCGCTTAATTGACGCCAAAGTCGCCAACCCCGAAGCACAAAAAGCCATTGACGAGTGGAATCAAAAAAATCAACAACTGCAATCACTCCGCCGCCAACTCGAAGACAAATTCTCCGAAAATCTCTCCCGACAAATGCGGGAATTAGAAGCAGAAGTCAACCGCCAAGCAGAACAAATTTCCCGCAGTTTCCCCGAAGTCGCCGAACTCTTTGAAACCACACCCAAAGATATCGCTCAACTGAAAGCAAGTATCGCACCAGATACCGCTGTCATTCAACCCGTCTTGCTGACAAATATTAACGAAGTTCCCAATACTATCGCCCTATTTGTCTTGACAAAAGACAGTTTAAGTGTTAAAAAAATTCCTATTAATCCCGAAGAATTCGACAAACTCCTCACTCAATACCGCGAACAACTGCAAAATACTGGCGACACTAACTTCACCGTAACTGGCAGCAAACTCTACGAAATCCTGATTCGTCCCGTCGAAGACCAAATCCAAGCTACTTCCGCCAAACAATTGAGCATCATCGCCACAGGAAAACTGCGCTACATCCCCTTTGAAACCCTGTATGACGAACAAAATGATGAATTCCTCATCCAGAAATATCCCGTCAACTATCTCACCCGCATTTCCACAAGGTCAATTCCCAATTCGACTTTACAAGGCGGAGTCTTAGCATTAGGAAATCCCATCCCCCGTGCTCCGCAAAATTTATCCGGTTCGGAAGAAGAAGTTAGAAATATCGCTCAATTATTGCCGCGAAGTTCCGCCTATATCGGCAATGCCGCCACCCTCGATCAATTCAAAACTCAAGCACCCCGCTTTCCTTTTTTACACCTAGCAACTCACGGCTGTTTCCAACAGGGAGGCTGTCAAAAATTGGGCATGGAGGAAAATACACTACTATTTGCTGACAGCCAATTCAATATTCGCGATGCCGCGTTATTAGGATTGCAAAACACCAGACTCCTCACCTTAAGCGCCTGTCAAACTGCTATGCAAGCGAATTCTAACGGTGAAGAAATATCGGGAGTTGCCTATGTATTTGAGCGTGCGGGCGCACAAGCGGTGATGGCGAGTTTGTGGAGTGTTGATGATTCCGCTACTAAAGATTTGATGGTTGAATTTTATCAAAATATCAATAAAGGGATGAGTAAAAATGAAGCATTGCGGCAAGCTAAGTTGAGTCAAATTGATCGGCATCCGTTTTATTGGTCGCCGTTTATTTTAATTGGGGATGCGCGGTAGTTACTAACAGGCAGAACAGTTAACCCGATCGCATTTCCAGATGTAGCTATAGCAATCCTAAATGATTCAGATAAATTTGTAGGGGTAGTGCGACCCCTACTCCCCGTGCCTACCCCCTATCTATCGGGCAACCACGGGGGGATTGCCCCTACAATAATTAGGAGAATGATTTAGGATTGCTATATATCCGTAAATGCGATCGTCAGCAATTAGGAGTAGGAAGTGTTCACAAAATTCAACCTAATTACCTTTCTGGCTCTGCTGCGGAATCAATTTCCCAGGAAACACCACTTTTCGTAGTTCTTCTGCTCCTAAAACGATCGGTGGACACACCAGCAATAGCAGCCATTGCCAGGGTGCTAAAGGTGCTGTCGAAAAGATGCGGCTCAAAAATTCGTTATTGATCGCGAGCACCACTAAAATCCATTCAATGGCAATTCCGAGCCAGATTTGTGGATTAGAAAAGAATCCCAGCCGCAGAATTGATCCGCGTTCCGATCGGCAAGCAAAGACATTGCCCGTTTGACAAGCCACAACCGATGCCAGAGTCATGGTGATGGCTTGAGTATAGATAGCGATCGTAGCGGCATCTGCTGAATGAGACAGAATGCTTGGCGTTGCAGCTTGTAATTCTGCCAAGTCATAACCGTAACTCCACCACACCAGAAAAAATGCTGCCATCGTTAGGGCAGCTTCCAGCAATCCCAAGAAGCCATAGCCGCGCAACAGCAGAGAGCGATCGAGAAGCGGTTGCGATTTTTTCCGGGGGGGCTGCTGCATGGTTCCGGCTTCTGCCCGTTCTGCACCCAAGGCCAATGCAGGCACTATATCAGTTCCTAAATCAATAGCAAGAATCTGCATGATCACCAGTGCAGGAGGAATTTTCAACGCCACCATGAACAGAAATGGTACTAATTCCGGCAGGTTTGATGCCAGGATGTAAGTCATAAATTTGCGGATGTTTTGATGCACGGCTCGCCCCTCCTCGATCGCGACGACGATCGTCGCAAAGTTGTCGTCGGTGAGGACAATATCGGCGGCTTCTCGTGCCACATCGGTGCCATTCATCCCCATCGCGATGCCAATATGGGCAGCCCTTAATGCTGGTGCATCATTGACTCCATCCCCCGTCACCGCAACTACATCGCCGATCGTTTTATACGCTTCCACCAGTCGCAGCTTATGCTCAGGAGACATCCGAGCAAACACTAGCCCCGATCGATATTTCAGCATTTGTTGCAATTGAGCATCCGACAGATGCCCCATGCCTTCACCCGTTACCACCCGTACAGAATCCGTAACTAATCCAATTTTGCGGGCGATCGCCTCAGCAGTCAGTCCATAGTCACCCGTCACCATCGTCACCTTAATTCCTGCCTGATGGCACTGAGCAAGAGCCTCTCTTACCTCTGGACGGGGCGGGTCAAACATCGCCACCAGACCAATAAAAATCAAGTTTTGCTCTAAGTCTTGCGATCGCAAATCCAACATTTCACTTCCCCCACGGCGAGCCGCCACCCCCAAAACCCGAAAGCCTTGCTGGGCTAACTCATCGTTAGCCGCAACTATTTCATTCGAGTCGGATTGAGTGAGTTCGGAGAGAGTGCCATTCCGCAAGATAGATGTGCAGTGTCGCAACACTTCCAGCGGTGCCCCCTTGGTAAAAGCCAGGTTCGGCAACTCGCTGTTCCATAGCGCGGACGATCGCCAGTCCAACACCACCGTCATCATCCGGCGACGAGAATCAAAAGGCACCTCCCGCAAGCGGGGAAGCTGTTTTTGCAAAGTTTCCAGATTCAATCCTGCTTTGGCAGCAGCCACCAGCAGAGCCGCTTCCGTTGGATCGCCAATTTCTTGCCAACGGCTAGGCGCTGTCACGTGAATCAGCCGTGCATTCGAGCAAAGTGCCGCCCCCGTAAGCAGCAAATTGACTTTCCAGGATTCTTCAAAATTCGCGGGAATCTGAACCTCACCAGCCGTAGGATCGTATCCAGCGCCAGTCACTTCAATCAGAGTCGCCGTCATCGATGGATGGGATTTCTGCTTCCCGTTAAGAGGTGGTAAGACAGCCGACTCTTGGCTGGCAGGATTTGGGCTGTTCTCCGAAGATTCCCAGGGAAGCCAGAGATAATGCACCGTCATTTCGTTTTTAGTCAACGTTCCGGTTTTGTCGGTGCAGATCACCGTTGTAGCGCTCAGGGTTTCCACAGCCGAAAGACGACGCACCAAAGCATTACGGCGCACCATTCGTCGCACTCCGATCGCCAATGACAAAGTAACCGTCGGCAGTAATCCCTCTGGCACCAGCGCCACAATGATCCCGATCCCAAAAATAAAGCTCTCTTTGAGCTCCATCCCCACCAGCAGGTATGTCAGCAGAAATACCAGAACTCCCATACCAAGGGCGATCGCAGTGATGATCCGCACAATTTCAGCAACCTGCACTTCCAACGTGCTGGGTTCCCGTTTCACAACGGCGGTGAGATGGGCTACGTGACCAAACTCAGTTTGTGCTCCCGTGGCATACACCACCGCAACGCCCCTTCCTGACGAAACCGTCGAGCCTGCGAGCACCAAATTGGGGATTTCCGCCAGATTGACCTTTTCTTGTAAGGGATGTTCGCCCGCTGGTATCGTTTTGCCACCCCGGATTGATGCAGCTTCGCGCACCCGCACCGGATGAGCGTTACGGGCAACAGGAAGCGATTCGCCAGTCATTACAGAAATATCCAAATACAGGCTTTGATCTGTGACTAACCGAGCATCCGCAGAGACGCGATCGCCCTCTTCCAATTGCATCACATCTCCACGCACCAGTTCCTTTGCCGGAATCTGCTTTAGTTCCCCATTCCGATACACTTTCACCTGCATCGGTAACACGTTCTTTAAGGCCGCTAATGCTTGCTCTGCTTGAAACTCTTGCCAAAAACTGAATACAGCATTAATCCCGATCACCGCCCAGATTGCCCAACCTAATTGAGGGGTTCCCGAAATGAATGCCAAAATCCCTGCCACCCATAGCAACAGGGCCATAAAGTGCCTTAACTGATCGGTAAATCTTAGCCACAGAGGGCGATGAGCCGGTTCTGGCAACTCATTCGTACCAAATTTTACGAGTCGATCGAAAGCTTGCTCATCAGATAACCCCTTGTCGCTGATTTCAAAGGATTGATATACATCTTCTGGTGATAGGGTCCAAATTGGTTGATGCGGTATCGCCATACATCCCCACCTTAGAAATAGGTAATGCAATCATTTTTGGCATATTTCCCAACGAATTTGCGTAAACTTAATTTTTCTTACAAAATCCATCTTATTGAGCCGGCAGGGCGAGCTTTTATTTTTCCCATATCTCTATTTAATAAAGTTCGTTTTATGCGGTTTGTTAAAATTAAGATGTTTAGGATTGTTTCGCTCTGTGCAGGGTGATGATATAATTAGTAGTTTAAACTATACAAAAATATGTAAATAAAAAACTTTTATTTAAAAATGTGGATTGAGCTATGATTGACTGTCTCAATAAACATAATAACAGCCCTAGGAAAAACAGGTTTAGCTTATACAAGTGCTTAAATCATACTCATCTTGAATATTCTTGACTCGAAAACTAGCATTAAACTTTTTCTTAAACTGAATTTGTAGCTGTTGTATACTTGTTGTTTGTTTAGGCACGCGAGTAGACACAACAAAACATAGCTTCTTGATTTTTTGGGGATTGTCCGAAAGTAATCGGATAGTTGATTCTATTTGTGCAACTGCATGGACAATATCGCTTCCCTTCAACTCCACATATATTTCTACTTCATCCGAAGGCATAAGTGCGTAGTCACAACGCAAAGTCTCGTTATCACTGATCGCGCAGCCATCAACCTTAATTGTTAATATTTTGTCTTGATTTGGGTTGAGGAAAGTTATTTTACTTTTGTTCTCCTGTAAGACAATTTTTGTGTCACATCTATACTCCTCACATTCGGGAAAACTTTTCATATACGATTCAAACTAAGTTCAGAAGTTGCTCGAATTCAATAGCTAGGTCATCAGAAACAGAATCAATCACTTTTGCATCTATCAATCCAGTCTCAGGACACACAATACTACTGCATTTTCCATCCATTAAAACATAGGCTGAGAGATCGGAAACATCTAGTGATTTGTATCTCGACACAATTTTTTCTAATTGATGCTGTACGTCTTCGCTGGATTCCTGATAAAGGAGACCAGCCTGGAGTAAATTATTAAATGCTGTTAGGACATAGGGACTATGGGTAGTTATAAAGAATTGAAGTTGCTCCTTGCGATAATTAAATACAGTAGCAATCAGCTCGACAACATTACGCTGTGCGCTGGGAAATAAATGCGCTTCTGGCTCCTCAATATACACTGTCTGCCCAATACCCGATGAAGTTAGAAAAGGTAGTGCAGCTAGCATGATTGTCAGAGGCAATGTTTCCTGTTGACCTGAAGATGAGTTTGCAATACTAATCCGTCTTCCATCGGCCACCTCCAGAAAGTCTTTCCCTTTTTCGTGTACGTGCTTCCCACATAGAGAATTTTCTATTAGCCTGTCTATTTCCTCTTGTATATCTTTGGCATTTGTTTCTGCAAGCCTACTTCTAGATACTATAGCGGAACGTTTTATATTTTCATAGATTGAACCAAACTCTCTTAGAAAGGGATCGAGCGCGTTATTGCTCGACAGAAAAGAAAAGATGTTATTCTGAAGATTAGCAAAAAAGGAGCGACCAGCAGGAATAAACAACTGACTGAAGGCGGCCTCTCGACCAATAGATGTTACTAAAAAGTCTACAAAGATCTCTCTCAACATTTGGCTGGTTACATAGAACCGATCCAAACTATCATACTTAGGATATTCTTCAGAATATTGAACTCTTATTTTTTTAAGTAAATTGCGTAGCTCTGTAAATTCCTTATTGAATAATTCGGAATAGCTGAGTACAATCTTGCCTTTAGATTCCTTTTTTCTACTAACTTCTATAAAAATATTTGCCAGCTCATACCGTATGAAAAAATCTTGTTTTCCCCAAGAATTGGGAGGGAAATATTCCTCAAATTTCTTGGAATAGTTGGAATCTAGATTGCGTTTGGTCTGCTCGTTCTCTACAATAGATAAAATTTCCCATACGAAGTTCTTAAAATAGAAAAGAAGTTTGGCGCAAACACTTTTACCACTGGCTTGGGGGCCAATCAGTATATTTATGCGCTTGATCTCAATCTCCAAATCTGTGATACCAGCAAAGTTTTTAACTGTTAATTTTTCAGCCATAACTGGAATTCAAGCAAGCTAAGGGATTTTACTATATTTTAACATTCAAATTAGACCTTCAGTGTTAACAATTATACTCCTGAGTCAAATAAACGGAATTAGCCACCCTAGCGTTATCCTAGGGTACTAAGATACCAGCGATTTCCTTGTTTAGTGCCGCATAGCCTTCTGAGTTAATATGCAGACAATCTCGACTGTATTTGGGGTTAACAATCCCCTGGAAATTCGCCAATACGGGGCTGCTATCAAAAACAATTACTCGATCGCCTCCTCAATTGGTCTAAACTCTCCCCCACAAAGCCAATCCGCCGCCCCTTCCCCTAGCGGCAATTATCCCATCTTCTACCAGAAAATATGCAAAAAATGCCTGCTTCCCCACACTCAAACTAAAAAATTCCGCCTCCCGCGCTTCTCCACCGCGAATAAATCCTTGATACACAGTTTTACCCAACAATTTCACCGTAATTCTGGTAAAATCAAAAGCTAAAATATTTTTATTAACCAAAAACTTAGTCGGCCCGGAAAGAGTTAGTACGATCGCCCCAACTTGCACCGAATTCTCCACCCTGCCGGTTTCGCTATTCTCTTCCCCTTCAGCAAAAGGTTCTGCCGAATAAGCAATTTGAATTTTCGCAATCCACTCAGGGATATAACGTCCCGCGCCTAACACAATTCCCGCTTTTTGTCGAGTCTTTTTCGTGCCGGTGATAAAGCAGAGTTGCCAGTTGCCGATTAATTGCTCGAAACCATAGCGAATTTTATTTTGTTTCGCCCTTTTCTCAGCTTCTAAGAGGGCTGCGACTACGGCGGCGGGAGATGGTTTAGAATTAGATTTTGCAGCTTGTTCTAGAATAGATAGATTTTCCATTTAATAATATACAGATTTGTATTTTAAGGGTGGTAGCTGAGTCTAGATCCCCCTAAATCCCCCTTAAGAAGGGGAGTAGGGGTTGACTTTGAATCCTTCTGAACCCGCCATTTTTAACAAGGACTTTGACGGGAGCATAACAGTTATGCGATCAGTATAAATACTGATGATAATTTAAGCTGCTGCTTTGAGATTGACACCAATCA